>JAJQGR010000261.1 GCA_021200345.1 Lachnospiraceae bacterium
ATCCATATCTGCCCTGCGCTTACTGCCTGACCCACCTGGAAGGCATCCACCGCCTGCCTGGCTATTCTCAGGGACTGTTTGCCGTACAGGACGTCAGCAGCATGCTCTGCGTGGAGACGGCAGACATCCAACCAGGAGACTTTGTGCTGGACGTATGCGCCGCCCCCGGTGGAAAAGCCTGCTTTGCCGCCGACAAAACAGGCCCTGAAGGCAAAGTGCTGGCCAGAGATGTGTCTGATGTCAAGCTCTCCGCCGTGGAGGAAAACGCCGGCCGGCTCCAGATTGATCATCTGGAGGTACAGCTTTGGGACGCTGTGGCTTTCGATGAAACCCTGGAAGGAAAAGCTGACGTGGTATTGGCTGACCTTCCCTGCTCCGGCTTAGGAATTCTGGGGAAAAAACAGGATATCCGCTACCATGTAACCCAGGAGAGCCTGCTGGAGCTGCAACAGCTCCAGCGCCAGATCCTCACCGCGGTCAGCCGCTATGTAAAACCCGGCGGCGTGCTGATCTACAGCACCTGCACTATCAACCCCCTGGAAAATCAGGACAACCGCACCTACATCATCCAGGAACTTGGTCTGCAGCCGGAGAGCATTACCGACTACCTCCCGGAATCACTTCGCCGTGAATCCGCGAAAAACGGCTATATCCAGCTGATCCCCGGCCAGGACGCCTGCGATGGCTTCTTCATTAGCCGCTTCCGAAAACCGGCAGATGAACCTCGCCCGATATAAATTATGCCCTGCATTAACGCAGGTGAAAGCACAGAAAAAAGATAAGGCGACGTCAAACACCGTGTGGAGCCGTTCTTTTTTCTGTGTTTCCACCGGAAACTGAATGGAAAAAATATGCCTCAAGACCTTAAAAGCCTTACCCTGGACGAACTGACCCGGGAGCTGACCGCTCTGGCCCAGCCCCCTTACCGCTCCAGACAACTATATCAGTGGATGCACCAGCGCCTGGCAGTCTCCTATGACGCCATGCCCAACATCCCCAATTCCCTGAAAGCCCTCCTGCAGGAAAATTTTACGTACACCAGCCTGCATCAGGAGCTGATGCAGGAATCCCGGATCGACGGCACCAGAAAATACCTGTTTTCCCTGGCGGATGACAACTGCATTGAGAGCGTCTGGCTGAAATACCGCCATGGCAACAGCGTCTGCGTCTCCTCCCAGGTGGGCTGCCGTATGGGCTGCAGATTCTGCGCCTCCACGCTGGATGGTCTGAACAGAAACCTCCTTGCGGGAGAAATGCTGGACCAGATCTATGCCATCACCAGACAGACCGGGGAGCGGGTCAGCAACGTAGTGATTATGGGCTCCGGAGAACCTCTGGATAATTACGACAATGTGGTCAGATTTATCCGCATGCTCTCCGATGAACACGGGCTGCACATCAGCCAGCGAAACATCACTCTCTCCACCTGCGGCCTGGCGCCGGAAATCAGGCGTCTTGCCGGGGAAAAACTGCAGATCACCCTGGCTCTGTCTCTGCACGCGCCCACGGATGAAAAGAGAAGACGGCTGATGCCTGTGGCTTACCGCTACTCTCTTGAGGAGGTGCTGGATGCCTGTGAATACTATTTTGAGAAGACAGGCAGAAGACTGACCTTTGAGTATTCCCTGGTCAGAGGCGTCAATGACAATAAAAAAGAGGCTATGGAGCTGATTCGGCTGTTAAAAAGCCATGGCTGCCAGGGCTGCCATGTGAATCTGATTCCGGTGAACCCCATCGAAGAGAGAGATTATCAGGGAACAGAACCCCTGAAAGTGAAAGCTTTTCAAAATTTGCTTGACCAAAACGGGATAAATGCTACAATCAGAAGAGAAATGGGCCGCGACATTGACGGGGCCTGCGGCCAGCTGAGGCGAAGACAGCTGAGAGAAAACGCGGAGATGAGTGCGACAGCGACGAAATCCGCAGACAGATGAAAGAATAACAAAAGGAGTATCTGATATATGTTAGAGGCCTGTTACGTTTCCGACGTCGGCAGAAAGAGAACCCTCAATCAGGACAGTGTTTTCATCACCACCCGGTCCCTGGGTGCCCTGCCAAATCTGCTGCTTTTAGCGGACGGCATGGGAGGACATAAGGCGGGAGACTATGCTTCCAGGAAAGCCATTGAGATTATAAAAGACGAAATTTCAGCTTCGCAGGAGACCGATTCGGTGCAGCTTTTCACCAAAGCCATTGAGACCGCCAATACGAAGCTTTATGAAAAATCAGTGCAGGACAGCAATTACAGCGGGATGGGCACCACTCTGGTGGCTGCCTGCTATATGGATGACAAGCTGACAGTAGCGAATATCGGGGACAGCAGGCTCTATCTGATCCGGGAGAATACCATGGTACAGGTTACAAGAGATCATTCCTATGTGGCGGAAATGATACGCAGCGGTACCATCAGTCAGGATCAGGCCAAAAATCATCCCAGAAAAAATTACATTACACGGGCGGTGGGCGCTTTCCCCAGAACCACCGCGGACTTTTTTTACGTGGATATCCTGTCCGGGGATGTGATTCTGATTTGCTCCGACGGGCTTACCAATATGCTGGAGGATGAACAGATTCTGTCTGATGTCTATCAGGAGGAAACCCTGCAGGAGGCCTGCGCAAAGTTGGTGAGAGACGCCAATGAAAACGGCGGTGCGGACAACATTTCCGTGATCCTGGCCAGACCGTTGTCAGAACAGGAGGACAGGTGCGATGATTAAAATGGGAATGCTGTTGGGCGGCCGTTATGAGATTCTGGAAAAAATAGGCACTGGCGGTATGAGCGATGTCTATAAGGCCATGGACCAGAAGCTGAATCGCAATGTGGCTGTGAAGGTACTGAAGCAGGAGTTTTCTGAAAACGCCAATTTCGTGTCCAAATTTCTGGTGGAGGCCCAGGCCGCCGCGGGGCTGATGCATCCGAACATTGTCAATGTGTATGATGTTGGGGAAGAGGATGACATTCACTATATAGTGATGGAACTTGTGGAGGGCATCACTCTCAAGAAATATATTGAAAAAAAGGCAAGACTTTCCTATAAAGAGGCAGTCAGCATCGCCATTCAGGTGGCCATGGGGATAGAGGCGGCGCACAACAATCACATTATTCACAGGGATATCAAGCCGCAGAACATAATTATTTCCCGGGAGGGAAAGGTGAAGGTGACAGACTTTGGCATTGCCAAAGCGGCGACCTCCAACACCGTCACCTCCAATGTGATGGGGAGCGTCCATTATACATCCCCCGAGCAGGCCAGAGGCGGTTACAGCGATGAAAAGAGCGACATCTATTCTCTGGGCATCACACTGTTTGAGATGCTCACAGGAAGAGTGCCCTTTGACGGGGACACTACAGTGGCCATTGCCATCAAGCATATCCAGGAGCCCATGCCAAGTCCCAGGGAATTTGTGGAGGAGATTCCGGTCAGTGTGGAGCAGATTGTTCTGAAATGCTGCCAGAAAACCGTGGATCGAAGATACCAGTCCATGGGAGAGCTGATTGACGATTTAAAGCAGGCGCTGGTTCATCCGGACGAAGATTTTGTGCAGGTAGTGGATCCGGATGAAGCCGGAGCCACCAGGCTGGTCGTGGAGACCGGGGAGGAAGAAGAGGAATACGAAGAGTACGGGGAATACGAGGAGGAAGAGGAGGAGAGCATTGGCTTCCGCACCAGTACCATGAACCATACCAGCACCATGAAGCTGCGCACCGGCAGAGTCCCGGAGAAGCTTCTGGAGCAGGAGGAGGAAGAGGAGGAGAACCGGACGGAGAAGGTGACCTTTTTTCTGATTCTGATTGTGGGACTGGTGATCCTTGCCCTGATTGTGTTCATGATCTTCAAAATTATGGGATTTTTCGATGGCACAGGCAGTATTCTGGGAGAGGGCACCGTGACCCAGGAGGAGACCGCCGAGGTGACCATGATTGCTGTGGTTGGAGAAGATGAGGATACGGTGACCGCCAGGCTCAGGGCGCTGGGACTGGAAGTATCGAAGCAATACGAAGAATCGGGTTCTGTCAGTGCCGGAATTGTGATCAGCGCTGATGTGTCCGTGGGTACCATATTACAGGAGGGCGATACCGTGACTTTGACCGTCAGCGCGGGCAAAGAGGGCGTGGCCATTGAGGATGTGACCGGCCTGTCCATGGATGAGGCGGTAGCCCTGCTGCAGCAGCAGGGGTTTACCGTGTCCACTTCAGAAAGCTACAGTGATACTGTGGAGAAAGGATATGTGATCAGCCAGAACCCGGAAGGCGGACAGACGGTGTCCAAGGGCTCCGCTGTGACCATTCGTATCAGCGCCGGTTCTGATGATTCTACTGTGCGCGTTCCCAGTCTGATTGGACTTCCGTTGGGAAACTGTGAAGAAGAACTGGCCGCTGTAGGGCTTTTGCTGGGGACGGTCAGCGAGACCTACAGCGATACTGTGGAGGAAGATCTGGTCTGTGAGCAGCAGTACGGCGAGGGCTCCTATGTGGAAAGGGGCACCACAGTGGATGTGACTGTCAGCCTGGGCGCCACGCCCGCTTCCTACAGCTATCAGGCAAGCATTGAGGCACCTACCACGGAGGAGGCTCCCCAGTATGAGAGCGGGACCTCTGTTCAGATCGCGCTGGTCTCAGACAGCGGCAAGACCCTGTACAGCGCCAGTGTCAGCGAGTTCCCGGTGAATATCAGTATTTCCGGCATTACTTCCGCTTCCGGGAAGATCATTATGACCTATACCTATGAAGCGGTGGTGTCGGAGGCTACGGAGTCCAGCGCGGCAGTGACAGAGAAGCGGACCGGCAGCTTTGAGAGGGCGGTTACCTTTACGGAGGAATAAACAATGCCTGACAATCATCAGGGAAAAATTACCAGGGGCGTGGGAGGTTTTTATTACGTCCATATACCTGGGAAAGGTATCTATGAGTGCCGGGCGAAAGGCGTTTTCCGCAATGACGGGATCAAACCTCTGGTGGGAGATGACGTCACCATCCAGATCCTTTCGGAAAAGGACGCCTCCGGCAATATCACCCGGATTTTGCCAAGGAAAAGCGCCCTTGTACGTCCGGCGGTGGCCAATGTGGATCAGGCGCTGGTGGTTTTTTCCGTGAAGAATCCCCAGATCAGTCTGAACCTGCTGGACCGGATGCTGATACACATGGAGCAGCAGAATCTGCCTGTGGTTCTCTGTTTCAATAAGTCGGATCTGGATGAGGAAAAGGAGGGCGTGAGACTGGCGCGGATCTATCAGGAGGCCGGTTATCAGACCCTTTGCATCAGCGCCGGCACAAATGTGGGAGTGGAGCAGGTATACGCCTGTCTGAAGGGGAAGACCACCGCCGCGGCAGGCCCCAGCGGCGTGGGAAAATCCACGCTGATCAACCGGCTTCAGAGAGAGGTCTGCATGGAAACCGGCGAGATCAGCCGCAAGCTTCAGCGTGGCAGACATACCACCAGGCACTCCCAGCTCATTCCTGTGGATGAGAACAGCTATATTCTGGATACCCCGGGATTCGGCTCTCTGGAGATATTTGATCTGGAAAAAGAGGATCTGGCGGACTATTACAGAGAATTCTTTCCCTTTATCGGGGAATGTAAATTTCAGGGCTGCAGCCATATCCATGAACCGGTCTGCGGGGTCAAAAATGCCCTGGCGGAGGGAAAAATCAGCCCGGAGCGCTATCATACCTATTGCGTTTTGTATGAGGAACTGGCGTCACGGAAGAAATACTGAGAAGGAGATTATAATACATGAAGCTGGGAATCATCGGCCTTCCCAATGTGGGAAAGAGCACGTTATTTAATTCACTGACAAAGGCGGGCGCGGAGAGCGCCAACTACCCGTTCTGCACCATTGACCCCAATGTGGGAATTGTGGCGGTGCCGGATGAGAGAATTCAGCTGCTGGGAGAAATGTATCACTCCAAAAAGGTGACTCCGGCAGTGATTGAATTTGTGGATATCGCGGGACTGGTCAGAGGCGCTTCCAAAGGAGAGGGGCTGGGCAACCAGTTTTTAAGCCATATCCGGGAGGTGGACGCCATTGTTCATGTGGTGCGCTGCTTTGAGGACAGCAACGTGATCCATGTGGACGGCAGTGTGAACGCGGTCAGGGATATTGAGACCATCAACCTGGAATTGATTTTTTCTGATCTGGAAATACTGGAGAGAAGAATGGCAAAGCTTTCCAAAACCGCCAGGATGGACAAAACCGCCGGAAAGGAGTATGCTTTCCAGGAGAGGATCAAAGAACACCTGGAAAGCGGAAAGCTGGCTAAAAGCATGGAGGTGACGGATGAGGACGAAACGCTGTGGTTTGCCCCCTATAACCTGCTGACTGCCAAGCCGGTGATCTTTGCCGCCAATGTGGGGGAGGATGATCTGGCGGATGACGGTGTTTCCAATCCATGGGTTGCTCAGGTGAGGGAATACGCCGCAAAGGAAGGCTGTGAGGTCTTTGTGATCAGCGCACAGATTGAGGAGGAGATTTCGGAACTGGACGAGGAGGAAAAGCAGCTCTTTTTAGAGGAGCTGGGCGTTTCCAGATCCGGGCTGGACAAGCTGATCGAGGCGAGTTATCATATTCTGGGACTGCAGAGCTTTCTGACAGCGGGGGAGGATGAGACCAGGGCCTGGACCATCAAAATCGGCACCAAAGCCCCTCAGGCGGCGGGAAAGATTCATTCGGATTTTGAGAGAGGCTTTATCAAGGCTGAGGTCGTCAACTATAAGGATCTGCTGGAATACGGTTCTCTTGCCGCGGCCAGGGAGAAAGGACTGGTGGGCATGGAAGGCAAGGACTATGTTGTTAAGGACGGAGATGTGATTCTTTTCCGCTTCAATGTGTAAGGAGTACTTATGACAGATATTATGAACAGTACCGATATTGCGTTCCCAAATCTGGGGATTTATCTGGAAAATGTGCCGAAGTCATTTTCCGTATTTGGGTTTTCCATTACTTTTTATGGGGTGATCATCGGCTGCGGCATTATCTGCGGCATCCTGCTGGCGGCTCACCTGGCGAAGGTGACCGGTCAGGACCCGGATATTTACTGGGACTTTGTAATTTACGCGATTATTTTTTCCATCATCGGGGCCAGACTGTATTATGTGATCTTTTCGTGGGATAAATATAAGGACAATCTGCTCAGTATATTCAATCTCCGCCAGGGCGGGCTGGCGATCTACGGCGCGGTGATCGCGGCCTTTCTGACGCTTTTCATTTATACAAGAGTGAAAAGGCAGAATTTCTTCCTGATGGCGGATACGGCGGTGCCGGGGCTGGTGCTGGGGCAGGTCATCGGCCGCTGGGGGAATTTCATGAACAGGGAGGCTTTCGGCGACTACTGCGACGGACTTTTTGCCATGGCACTGCCCATAGAGGCGGTCAGGGAGAACGAGATTACCCAGACCATGCTGGATCACAT
>JAJQGR010000267.1 GCA_021200345.1 Lachnospiraceae bacterium
AAAGAACGCGGCGGGTCTGGGTAATGATGGCGGGACAGCCCTCTTCGCGGGGACAGCCGCTGATATCCATGCTGACAAAGATCGCGTTCATGTAGGAGGTGACATCTACCCTGCAGTCATAATAGCTGTGGCAGATACGGCTGATGGTGTCCTCCACCCGGACAGTTTCCGCGCCGCTGATTAACATCTCTTCTCCGATATCCAGTGCCGAGCGCACCACAAGTTCGGGATTCATGGAAATCCTCCGTTATCTTCAGAATTGCATTCAATAGAAAGATATCAGTACAAAACAAAAACAGCCGGTTGAATAACAACCGGCTGAATATACGTGCGTTAGAGGATTCGAACCCCCGGCCTTTTGGTCCGTAGCCAAACGCTCTATCCAGCTGAGCTAAACGCACATATTGTTGAGGTCTCCCTCACAGCAACACTATATTAGTACAATTATTTTTGTTTGTCAACCGAAAAATAAAATGAATTTTTTCTAAATACTTTGCCGGTGTAATTGACCGGGGAGAGATGGTTGGATATAATGTTCGTGAAAGGCAGAGGAAAGGCTGAGCTTCTGTCCGTGTAAGATTGGGAGTTTTTCATGACAAAACAGGAATTTATCAATCATCTGCAAAATTCATTATACGGTCGGGTTCCCGAGGGTGTGGTGCGGGAAAATGTCCTTTATTACGAGCAGTACTTTGAGAGCCAGCGTCAGAAAGGGGTTTCGGAGGAAACGGTCTGTGAACAGATTGGCTCGCCGAAGCTGATTGCGATGAGTATCATTGAGGCGGAAAAGCATGAGACGGGTTCGGCCAGAGAGGAAAGCATGGAATTCTCTGATGATATCACTCCGGAGAGCGGATCTCACTTCACCGTACATTACAGGCGTATACCGGCCTGGCTTGGAACGGTGCTGTTGATGGTGGCAGTGATTTTTATTTTCTGGCTGGTGATCAATATTTTCAGGGTCGCGATTCCGGTGATTGTTCCGGTGGTGATTATTTTACTGGGATACAGGATGATCAAAAGATTCATCGCCGGGGCGTAGAAGATGTCAGAAAATCATCTGCTGATTATTTTAAAAAGTGAGTATAAAATGATTTTCCATGGACATACTACTTGTGTAAAACAAATAGATAGGAGGTAGGCAAATGTCCAACCAGGAAAATTCAAACTATGAGAATCAGCAGAATAAGCAGGAGAACAGCTCCAAGAACAGTTCTAAGAATTCTCAGGACAGAAACCAGGAGAAGAATAGTTCTTCCCAGAGCAGCAAGAACTGCAAGTAATCGAGCGTAAAAGACACGAAGAAAATAAAAACAGAACAGATACAAAGGAAGGGCGTCCGCAGGGGCGCCCTTTTGGCGTACCGCGAAAACTTTTATATTGACAGATTTTACCCGGATTTGTATTATAAATAGGATGAAAAAGATGGAGCTGATGGCTCCCTGCCACTTTGGCATGGAGTCCATATTAAAAAAAGAAATTACAGATCTGGGATATGATGTGACGGACGTGACCGATGGCAGGGTAACCTTCGCTGGAGATGAGGAGGCTTTGTGCAGGGCGAATATCGGGCTTCGTACGGCGGAGAGGGTACTGTTAAAGATCGGAAGCTTTCACGCGGAGAGCTTTGAGGAGCTTTTTCAGGGAACCAGAAGTCTGCCTTGGGAGGATTATATTCCGGTGGACGGCAGATTTTGGGTGACGAAGGCAGCCAGTGTCAAGAGCAGGCTGTTCAGTCCTTCCGATATTCAGTCCATTATGAAAAAAGCCATGGTGGAGCGGATGAAGGAGGTGTATGGGATTTCCTGGTTTCAGGAGACGGGAGCGGATTATCCGGTGAGAGTATTCCTCTATAAAGACCAGGTCAGCGTGGCGTTAGACACCACAGGTGAAAGCCTGCATAAACGCGGTTATCGCAAACTGGCGGCGAAGGCTCCCATTGCGGAGAATTTGGCGGCGGGACTGATTGCGCTGACACCCTGGCGGGAGGACAGAATTCTGGTGGACCCATTTTGCGGCAGCGGCACCATTCCCATTGAGGCGGCCCTGATGGCGGCCCATATGGCGCCGGGCATGCACAGGGCTTTTCTGGCGCAGGGATGGTCTCATCTGATTCCCAAACGTGTATGGGATGACGCCTATGAGGAGGCCAGAGAGGATGTCCGCCAGGCAGAGCATTGCGATATTCAGGGGTATGATATTGATCCGAAGATGGTAGAAATTGCCAGAGCCAATGCGAAAGCGGCCGGGGTGGAGCAGATGATTCATTTTCAGGTAAGACCTGTCAGTCAGCTCAGCCATAGCAAGAAATATGGCTTTATCATTACCAATCCGCCCTATGGAGAGCGCCTGGAAGAGAAGGAGACACTTCCCGCACTGTATCGGGAGCTTTGGGAGCAGTATCAGAAGCTGGACAGCTGGAGCCTGTATTTTATCACATCGCTGGAGGATGTGGAAAAGATCATGGGACGGAAAGCGGATAAAAACCGTAAAATTTATAATGGCATGATCAAGACCTGGTATTATCAGTACCTGGGACCGAAGCCGCCGAGGAGAACAAATCTTGATAGATAGAATTATTTTCGCAACAGAAAATCCGGGAAAGATCCGGGAAGTCAAGGCAATTCTGGCGGATCTGGGGCTGGAGGTGCTTTCGTTGAAGGAGGCCGGGCTGACCACCAATGTGGCAGAGACAGGAGATACCTTTGAAGCCAACGCGATTTTAAAAGTGAAAGCTGTGGCGGCGGATGATCACACCATTGTCATGGCGGATGATTCGGGACTGGAGGTGGACGCCCTGGGCAAAGAGCCGGGAGTCTACAGCGCCAGATATCTGGGGGAGGATACCTCTTACCGGGTCAAAAATCAGGCTATTATTGACAGGCTTTCTGAAAAGACTGGCTTAGAGCGCAGCGCCAGGTTTGTCTGCGTGATCGCGGCGCTTTTGCCGAATGGAAACATTCTGACAGCCAGAGGCACCATTGAGGGCGTTATCGGATATGAAGAGAGGGGAGAGGGCGGCTTTGGCTATGACCCTATCTTTATGGTACCTGAGCTGGGGCGCTCTACCGCGGAGCTTACCGCGGAGGAGAAAAACGCTATCAGCCATCGGGGCAGGGCGCTGACGGAGATGAAAGAGAAACTTCGGGGGATCTTATGAGAGTTTTGATTTGCAGTGACAGTCACGGCAGACATGCCAATCTGGTCAAAGCAATAGAAAATGAGAAACCGCTGGATATGGTTATTCACTGCGGTGATATAGAGGACGGGGAGGCACTGATCAGGGAAGCGGCTGAGTGTCATCTGGAGGCAGTGACCGGCAATAATGATTATTTCAGTGAGCTGCCGTCGGAAACCGTGTTCTTACTTGGGGGTAAGAAGGTATGGCTGACCCATGGTCACAATTATTTTGTATCCCTGGGAATTGAGCGCCTGAAAGAGGAGGCTGCCAGGAAAAAGGTGGACGTGGTGCTCTTTGGGCATACTCACAGACCTTTTTTGGAGGAGCAGGACGATATCCTTTTCATCAATCCGGGGAGTATCAGCTATCCCAGGCAGCTTCCCCGCAGACCCAGTTATGTGATGCTGATCATTGATGACAATGATCATTGGAAACTGACGCAGAAGTTTGTGACGTGAGCACTTTTGAAATCGGGCGCGGGGATGACAGTTGACAGGATCAACAGGATAATCCATACAGGATAATATGTAAATAGTCAGGAGGAGGCTCTGAAGGGGCTTCCTTTTTTTGATAGTATTTTTTGGCGGATCCCATTTTTGAGGTTGACAGATGAGTCTAATGATGTTAGACTAAGGATGACTAATAAAATTAGACAACGGAAGATGCTCCTTAAAATATGAGTGAAAGGGGAAACGGCGCATGGAAAAATATAAATTAGGGGAAATGGAAGAGAAATTCGCGGAGTTGATCTGGGAAAAGGAGCCCATTGGGTCGGGGGAACTGGCGAAGCTTGCTGAGAAAGAGTTTGGCTGGAAGAGGACGACCACCTATACCATGCTTAAGCGTCTGTGCGTCAGGGAGCTGTTTGTCAATGAGGGCGGAACGGTACGAGCACTGGTGACCAGGGAGGAATTCCAGGCGGCCAGGGGAGAGCTTTTCCTGGAGGAGAATTTTGATGGCTCTCTGCCCATGTTTCTGGCGGCATTTTCAAAGAGAAAAAAGCTCAGCGGCGACGAGATGGAGGAGCTGAAGAAATTGATTGAGGAATATGAGGAAGAGGATTCGCGGTGAAGCTCTGAGGCGATAAGCTGGTGAGGTGTGCATTCGGCGGAAGATGTTTTTGTGGAGTCATGGCAGGGATCTATCAGAGGGGAGAGGAACGAAATGCTGGAAAATATGTTTATTGAAATTCTGAATATGAGTCTGACGGCCAGTGTGGTGATTCTGGCGGTCTGTGTGATTCGATTTTTCTGGAGGGGCGCCCCAAAAATCTTTTCCTATATATTATGGGCGGTGGTGCTGTTCCGACTGCTGTGTCCCTTCTCTCTTGAATCTGCCTTTTCCCTTCTGGGGGCGGTCAACGGAGGAGAGGCTGCGCAGCAGGGACGGATGGAGTATATTTCTTCTGATATTGCCTATCAGGCGCAGCCGCAGGTACAGCTGCAGGTACAGCTGCCAGCAGAATCGGCCAGTGATACGGTCAATGAAGTAATCAATGAGACGGTGAGTACTTCTCTGCCGGCGGCAGATGTGGGAGACTCTGTTAATCCTGTGCAGGTCATGCTGTTTGTGGGAGCCAGGGTCTGGCTGCTGGGGCTGTTTGGGATGGCAGTGTATCAGGTGGTTTCTCTTTTGAAATTCAGAAAGCGGCTGAGCGGTGCCTGGCGGGAAGAAGGGAATATCTATCGGCTGCCGGGCGGCGGAACGCCCTTTGTTTATGGATTGATTCGCCCACGGATTTATCTGCCGGAAGGACTGAGTGAGGAGGAGCAAAGGTATATGCTTTTGCATGAGCAGATTCACATTCGCAGGGGCGATCTGATTTTCCGGTTCCTGGGCTGTGTGGCTCTGTGCCTGCATTGGTTTCATCCGCTGGTGTGGCTGGCTTTCTTTCTGAGCGCCAGGGATATGGAACTGTCCTGTGATGAGGCAGTGCTTCGGAAGCTGGGAAACGGGGTGAAGAAGGAATACTCCGGGTCGCTTCTGTCGCTGGCCTGCGGGGGCGCAGGAAAGGAGAAAATCCGGGGAATTCCGGTTGCCTTTGGAGAGGGTGATGTGAAAAGCCGCATCAAAAATGTGCTGGGTTATCAGAAAGCAAAGCCGGTGGTAGTGGCGGTGGCAGCAGTGGTCTGTATCCTGGCGGTGGCCGCGCTGGCGCTTAATCCGACTTCTGATCCGGAAGAAGACGACACAACCAGGATGGTTTCGGATATGGAAGAGGCCGATACAACAAAGATGGCTTCAGACACAGGAGAGTCCGACACAACGGAAGCAGCGTCTGATACAGGAGAAGCTTTCGCTGCCGGAGCTGCGTCTGACATGGGAGAAGCCGACGTCGCTGAAACGGCTTCTGACACCTATATACTGGATGACATGATTTATGATGAAAGCCATAATATTTACAGCGGCACTGTCACATTGTCGGGGGCAGATTCTCTTGGTACAAACGGAAATACCTCTGTCATGACGAAAGGAACTGAACTGCGCGCCATGGTCACCAGACAGGGAAACGCGCTCACTTTCTCTGTTGTCACAAGGAGTGGCGCGGAGGATAGCTTTGAGGGTGAAATCAACGGGGAGGATTCCTTTTATGTGGAGAATAGCGACGGCGGACACCTGGAGGGGTATGCGACAGCGGATGAGGACGGGGAAATTTATCTGTATGTCTGGGGAAATGCCTTTGGTGAAAATGTTTCATTTGCGTTTTATCCATATACCTTTTATGAGATTGGCGCGGACGATGAGGATTATTATTCCGGCAGTGACTCTGTGAGTGTAACCTCTTCTCAGGCGGAATACTTTGCGGCGTTTATCAAGGCGGCTGTGGCGGCGGGGGACAGGCAGGCGTTTGCGCAGATGATCAGCTATCCTATTACGCTCCGGCTGGAGGAAGAGGTGGTGGTGGCTGATGATGAGGAGCTGCTTCTTTATTATGACGACCTGATGGAATATGAGAATTTTGCGGGCAATGCGGCCGATATTTTCACAAAATATATGTTTGCCAATTCCCTGGGCGTGTGCGTGGACGACGGGATGATCTGGTTTGCGCAGGATTCTGAGGGAGAATGTAAAATTTACGCGATTAATCCCTGAAAGGAAAATTGACTATTGACAAATACCCCGGCAGGGTATACTATGCAGATAGCATAGATACCCCATCGGGGTATTTTGAACGAAGGACTGAGAGAAATGAGTATGGATGAGAATTTGACGGGAAATAATGATACAGATGATGGAAAATGCTGCTGCGGCAAGACCACGGAACGCTCCCAGGAAGAGGTCAGGAAGCTGATCAACCGCTTAAACCGCATCGAGGGGCAGATCCGGGGAATCCGGGGAATGGTGGAGCGGGACGCGTACTGCCCGGACATCCTGACCCAGTCGGCGGCGGTAACCGCGGCCATGAACGCTTTTAACAGGGAATTGATGTCAAATCACATCAAACACTGTGTAGTCAGAGATATCAAAGAGGGAAAAGAAGATACGGTGGATGAGCTGGTGCTTACCCTGCAGAAGCTGATGAAATAAGACAGAGACCGCGGAAAGCTGGAAGCGAAGCAAGGCAGGGAACGCGGAAAGCTGGAAGCGAAGTAAGACAGAAACCGCGGAAGGCTGGAAACAATGGCTGCAAATGGATCAGAGGGAGGCAGATTTTTGTGGAACAATATAACGTGACAGGCATGAGCTGCGCCGCCTGCTCGGCCCGGGTGGAGAAGGCGGTTTCAAAGGTGGAGGGGGTGCCCAGCTGTTCGGTCAGTCTTCTGACCAATTCCATGGGCGTGGAAGGAAGCGCCTCCGCCAGTCAGATTATCGCAGCGGTGGAGGAGGCAGGCTATGGCGCGTCCCTGAAAGGGACGGCGGGCGTCTCGTCGGCCACAGGCGCAGCAGTCGATGAGGATGCGCTGAAAGACAGGGAAACTCCGGTCCTGAAACGGCGGCTGCTCTCATCGCTGGTATTTCTGGTCGTGCTTATGTATTTTTCCATGGGACATATGATGTGGAACTGGCCTGTGCCGGCATTTTTTGAGGGAAATCATGTGGCCATGGGACTTCTGGAGATGCTTCTGACCATCGCGGTCATGATCATCAATCAGAAATTTTTTGTCAGCGGCTTCAAAGGGCTGCTTCATCGGGCCCCCAACATGGATACGCTGGTGGCGCTGGGCTCCTCAGCTGCGTTTGTGTACAGCACTTATGCGTTGTTTGCCATGACCGACGCCGAGGGGAGG
>JAJQGR010000204.1:0-642 GCA_021200345.1 Lachnospiraceae bacterium
GGATAAACCTGCCATACACATCCACGGGCATCTCATTATTCTCCAGCCCAACCAGAACCCTTCTCATCTCCTCATACAATGTTCCGCTGCCGCTTTTAGCGGAAAGCTCCCATGCCTGACGAACCTCCATTCCCGCCACCACCAGTAGTGTCATCTGCGACATGACCTGAGGGAACTGCCACTCAATCTCTTCTGCACGCTTATTGATCATCACACTGACGTTATCGTAGGGCACATATCCCACCAGCACAAAGATTGCCATGACCACCACTCCCAGCACAATGCTGCGGGTTCCCATCCCGGCAGCCAATCCAATCGCGCACCCGGCAAAAAGAGAAAAAGCCGCCAGCAAAAGGCAACCAGCCAAGGAAGCAAGCAAGTACTCCGTATAATGCTTTGCCTCTTTCTCCTCCTTAAACTGCATGCATTTGTGGTAAAGCTTTACATAAATATCCTGTTTACTATCCCATTTCAGAATTCCAAGAAGGCGATATCCTGCCAGTGGGAAAATATCCAGCACACTGATCTTTCCCGCCTCAATCTGCTCTTCCAGCTTCTTAGACTGCTCCATTTGCTTTCTCAGCTTATTTGCCTTTTTAACCACCGTTTTATCTTTCGCGTTTTTCGTGCGCTTTACCTGAT
>JAJQGR010000204.1:652-7338 GCA_021200345.1 Lachnospiraceae bacterium
CATTTCCATCTGAATGTCCTTCTGTATCTCATCCTCTGTCTCCCGCATACAGGTGAGAAGCGTTTTCCACTGATCCTTTCCCACTGTCAGGAGCAAAAAAGAAAAGAGTGTAAAAAACACGGATGCGAACAGCATGCATACGATCATGATCATCGCTTTTTCCTCCCTATACGTCAATGTCAGAAGCTCTGACCGCTATTACATAAGAGACCGCAAACAGGATCAGTCCTACCGTTGCAGCCATGTGACCCACCATGGTTGTAAACAGAGAATCCATAAATCCTCCGCCCAGAGCTGACATGGCGCCCACAATGACAATGGGCATGATAAGCATCATATTGGTCTCCGACTTAGCCGACGCAATGGCAGTCTGTATCTCCTGCTCAATCTCAATTTTGTCACCGATAATCTGACTGGTCTCACTCAGAATGTCGCCGTACCGGTCACTCTTTCCTTCTATCACTGAATAAATCGTGGCAAAGCTTTTCACATCCTCCAGCTGTACTCGATCCGCCAGATTCTGGAACAGAACTTTCAGCTGGATACCACCATCTTTGTGCATGTGAATGATATATTTCACCTCCTGCACTATATCAGTGTCCTCGTTATATGCAATGGATAAGCTTTCCAGAGAGGATTCCAGAGCCTTGATCTCCATATCTCCGGATCTGGCGGCCACCCCCATATTTTCCAGAAATTCGCGAAACTGCAATCGAAAAGCCCGGCGTCTACGCTTGATCACAGACTGGGCAAACATCTGCTCCAGATAAACTCCCGCAGCTATGCCGATCACCAGGGACAACAGGAGCATTCTGTAAAACAAATAGGCAAGCGCTGTTATGAGAATCACGCAGCCCAGGTAAACAAGAACATGCTGATACTTTTTCATGCTACACTCACTGTAATTCGGCGGTTCAAAAGTCCTGCTGCCCACAGATCCGTTTTTAGCCATTGCTCTTCCCCTCCTCCAGAAAATCATAAATTCCGTTATTGTAGAACTTCTCCGAATGCTCCATTGGATTGCCAGTTCTCTTCAGGCTGCCTACAACCCGGCGTGAGGAACCCTTTTGCCTGTCCTCTTCAAAAGCGAAAATAGGATTGAGTTGAATATTGCCCCTTTCATCAATGGATGAAACCTCATTAATGGACATGGTTTTTCGAGTGCCGTCACGCATTCTGGACAGGTGAATAATCACATCTACCGCTGAATATATCTGCTGACGAATGGCCTGCAAGGGAAGCCCCGGGGAACCAGAAAGTACCATTGTCTCCAGACGGCTGATCATATCCTCCGCCGTATTAGCATGTCCAGTAGAAATCGAACCGTCATGACCTGTGTTCATGGCCTGAAGCATATCCAGAGCTTCTGCGCCCCGGACCTCGCCCACCACAATACGCTCTGGGCGCATACGCAGGGAGGATTTAATCAGATCTCTCATGCTGATTCCCCCCACACCCGCGGAATTAGCATTTTTTGTCTCCAATCTCACCAGGTTAGGGATGTGCCTGATTTGCAGTTCTGCCGAGTCCTCTATAGTAATGACACGCTCCTTCGGTGGGATAAAGTTTGACAGAGCGTTTAAAAAGGTCGTTTTCCCGGAGCCAGTACCTCCGCTGATAAAAATATTATATTTTGCCCGTACCAGCTTCTCCAGAAAAACCGCGGCTTCCGGTGTCAGAGAACCGTACTGGATCAGTTTCTGAATTGTCATCCCCTCCTCCGGGAACCTACGGATGGTTACCACCGGACCATCCAGGGCAATTGGATCCAATACAATATTGACACGGGAGCCATCCTCCAGCCTGGTGTCCACAATCGGATCGCTTTGAGTCACAGGACGCCCGGCATCCTCTGCAAAAGTCATGATGATATTACGGAACTGTTCCTTACTCTCAAATCTCTCCTGCAGCCGCTCCAGTTCACCGTTGCGTTCTACAAAAATATTGTCGTATCCATTAATCATGATCTCCGTGATGCTCTTATCTTTCATGATCTTTCCCAGGATGCCCATTCCTTTGATGGATTCATATACGCCATTTAAAAGATTATGTCGCTCCCTGAAAGTCAAAGAAGAATAATAATCCGTCGTCGCAGGATCCTCTTGCCTGACTTTTGCAATCCGCTGTTCCAGCATCTTCTCGATTCTGTCACGCAGCTGCTCCTGTGTCATCTGCGCGTAGCTGGGATCCTCTCGGACTTTCTTGCGTATTTCTTCAACCTCTTTGGAAAAATAATCTGTCATTTGTATATTCCTACCTCACCAGTTGATTTACAAAATTCACATCTACGCTCAATGATAGTGCGTTAATCAACTGCCCACTGTCCGGATTATGTACATTGGCAATACGCCCAATCACCGGCAGCTGTGTCTGAAGGTCACTGCCTCTGCCATTATCGAAGTTGATCAGACGAACCATCTTATTTCCATATTCCCTGATTAGCCATGTCTGTTCAAGAAATCTCTCCATCTTTCGCTGACAAATAGCATCCGGTCTCTCTACCAGCACAATCTTTGCCGCATTCTCAAATAGGACCATACATTTCTGATCCAGAGAAGTCCCCATGTCGACAACACAGTACCTGAACAGTCCGGCATTGCCTAACTGAGCCAGTAGCTCCCGAAGTTCCTCCTCCGTAATTTCAAGAACATCCCTTGGACTGTCAAAGTGATTTAGATAACAAAGCTGATCTGTTTTATTCTGTAAAAGGCTGCTGACTTTAAGACCCATATTGACGGTCTTATTGTCCAGACTGGCAACCACCTCACTCAACCCTTTTTCAGCCTGCTGAGGCAAATAGCAGTCCTCAGCAGCCATATCCTCCAGATTAAGATATAGCGTGCAATATCCCTGTGCTGCCAGCTTCGTCGCTGCCACCAGTGCTGTCGTTGTCTTACCGCACCCTCCTGCCGGAGAATAAAAAGCAATCACAGACATGGTCTCCTGTCCAAGCACATTCCCCAAGTCTCCGCAAAGCTCAGCATAATACTCCAATATTTGCTTATAAATACGACTAATCCTCTGAAATTTTCTAACCTTGGCAAAGTCCCGGAAAGTTTCATCCACAGGCCTGTCTGTATCAGTAAGCATAATTGCTTTCGTTGCCTTGTTCAAAGAGGATCGCCCATCATATA
Organism: Lachnospiraceae bacterium; assembly: GCA_021200345.1. Classification (GTDB taxonomy): domain Bacteria; phylum Bacillota; class Clostridia; order Lachnospirales; family Lachnospiraceae; genus RGIG6307. Next base: position 3,787 of record JAJQGR010000204.1, read on the forward strand.
CCGAGGGATCAAAGAGTAAAAGGTCAAATCGTTTCGATAAGAGCGCCATTTCCAGGCTTTCCTCATCCGTATATATAGACAGAGAAATGTCCTCATACTCCTGTAAAACATCTGAAAGCCGTCTTAGGTATTCTCTATCCTTATCTGCCACCGCCATCCTGATATTCATTCTGTTCCTCCTTCAAAATTTCCAAAGCGACCACGATATGTACGCTGTTTGCTCTCCTCTATTTTTTTCTTTATTTCTTTTTAACTTCATTTTTTTAATTTTTTTATTTTTCTTATTATACATTCTTTGGTTGATAAAAATCAACTATAATTGTTATTTCAATCCATTTTTTTATATAAAGCAAAAATCATATACACGAACTGCCAATACAGTAATCTTTTCTTGTAAAATCTTTCCTGGATTTTTTCAATTCATAATGATTTATCTAAATTTTCTTCCTTATATATTTTAATTGTCTCACCTATGTTTTAATGTACTTTTAAAGACGATATATTTCGTCTATGGGCGCTTATTTTTCTATTCTATTGTTGATATTATTATTCAATAGTACATAAGAAGAAAGAAATGAAATAAATATGGAAAATTTACTAAAGCAAATGGGAACGAGGATTCATGATCGTCGCAAACAGCTGAGACTGACACAAGAGGAACTTGCTGAAAAAGCCGGACTCACCCCACAGACTGTCTCCACTGCAGAACTTGGCAAAAAAGCTCTTCGCCCTGAAAATATTATTCGAATCTGCTCAGCGCTGGAAATCAGCACCGATTATCTGCTTTTGGGAACCGTAACAAATGAAGATTACATTCTTATGTCTGAGAAGCTCTCCCAACTCTCTCCGCAAGAGTACCGATATCTGGAAGAAATCGTAAATAGCTATGTTGGAGTATTAAAAAATAAAGAGAAAGAGAGTTGATTAAGAAACCCATTTCAGGATTTATCAATGGATTTACCTGCATCCAGAGCAAGTGATTAATTGTGCCTTTAAATTTATAAAAGTTTTATCCTTGGAATATTGAAAAAGAATCTCCGCATATACTAAATAAACCCAGTATCATGAGGATACGGATATGCCACAGGAAATGAACACCGGACGGCTGCTGGTCAGCCTTCGGGTTGAGCGGGGATATATCCCTGTTCCCAATGCGAGAGTCGTGATCCAGTCCATGGACGGTTCCATGGAGCCGCTGACTTTTTTGACAGATTCCTCCGGGCAGACGCCCGAGATTGAACTGCCCACACCTCCTCTTTCCTACTCTGAATCTCCGGAGGAACCCAGGCCCTATTCAGAATACATCATTACCGCCGATGCCGAAGGATATGACATTTCCACGGTGGAAGGGACAGAAATTCTGCCGGGAGAGCTTTCCATACAGGTGGTGCAAATGCACCCTCTCCCGGCGCAACAGGATACGGCGGATCAGGCCATTGATTCTGTAATTATCATTCCAGATCATTCGCTGTACGGCGATGATCCGGCCAAAATCCCGGAGGCTGAGGTCAAACCTGTGCCGGAGAGCGGCGAGATCGTGCTCTCCAGAGTGGTCATTCCGGAATACATCATCGTTCATGACGGCCTGCCAACAGACTCCGGCGCGCCGGACTACTGGGTGCGCTACACAGATTATATTAAAAATGTAGCCTCCAGTGAAATCTACGCCACCTGGGAAGACTCCACCATTTTAGCCAATATTCTGGTCATCATGTCCTTTACCTTAAACCGGGTATACACAGAATATTACCGCAGCAGGGGGTATGATTTCACCATCACCTCCTCCACCGCCTATGACCAGAAATTTGTGTATGGCCGGAATATTTATGAAAATATTTCCTATCTGGTGGATCAGGTCTTCAACAATTATCTGGCCCGCCCGGGCGTGACCCAGCCCATCTTCACCTCCTACTGTGACGGCCAGAGAGCCACCTGCAGCGGTTTGAGCCAGTGGGGCAGTAAATATCTGGGAGACCAGGGCTACAGCGCCATTGAGATCATCCGTTATTATTATGGATCAGATATGTATATTGCCACCGCCGAACAGATTTCCGGGGTGCCGGCTTCCTATCCCGGATACGACCTGACCATCGGTTCCACCGGCGACAAGGTGCGCCAGCTTCAGCAACAGTTAAACCGGATCTCACAAAATTACCCGGCTATTCCAAAGCTGACAGCAGACGGAATCTACGGCTCCCTGACCGCGGAAAGTGTGCGCGCTTTTCAGAAAATCTTCAGTCTTCCTCAGACCGGCATCACAGACTTCCCGACCTGGTACGCTGTCAGCCGTATCTATGTGGCGGTGAGCAGGATCAGCGAGCCGGGCGCGTATTAATCTCATACTGTTACAGCCAAAAAGGCTGTTGCGCCATTTGATAAGCGCAGCAGCCTTTTCGTTATTCCTGTTTTCCGTTTTATCAGTGAAATCAAACAATTCCTACTGGGTCACCTGATTGCCGGTGTACAGCTGGTAATACTTGCCCTTCTGTGCAATCAGCTCGTCATGGCTGCCGCGCTCGATGATACGGCCCATCTCCAGCACCATAATGCAGTCAGAGTTTTTAATGGTAGACAACCTGTGAGCGATCACAAAAGTCGTCCTTCCGGCCATCAGACGATCCATGCCCTCCTGCACCAGACGCTCGGTTCTGGTATCGATGGAGGAGGTCGCCTCATCCAGGATCAGCGCCGGCGGGTTAGCCACAGCCGCCCGGGCAATGGCTAAGAGCTGTCTCTGGCCCTGGGACAGGTTGCTGCCGTCACCGGTTAGCATGGTATTGTAGCCGTCCGGCAGTCTGTCGATGAAGAAATCTGCCCTGGCCAACTTCGCGGCCTCAATACACTCCGCATCGGTAGCATCCAGCTTGCCGTAACGGATATTATCCATGACGGTGCCGGTGAACAGGTGGGTATCCTGCAGCACCATGCCCAGAGATCGGCGCAGGTCGCCCTTTTTGATTTTATTGATATTGATGCCGTCGTAACGGATCTTACCGTCCTGGATATCGTAGAAGCGGTTGATCAGGTTGGTAATGGTGGTCTTGCCGGCGCCGGTGGAGCCCACAAAAGCGATCTTCTGTCCCGGCTGTGCGTAAAGCACGATATCGTGCAGCACCATCTTATCATCCGTGTAGCCGAAATCCACATGATCCATCACCAGGTCCCCCTGCAAAAGCTGATAGGTGGTGGTGTCAGTATCCTTATGATAATGCTTCCAGGCCCAGGTACCGGTGTGCTCCTTCACCTCGATGACCTGTCCCACGTTGTTGACACGGGCATTGCACAGGCCCACATAACCATCGTCCACCTCCGGCTCGGCATCCAGCAGATTGAAAATACGCTCCGCGCCGGCCATGGCCATGATGATGGAGTTAAACTGCATGGACACCTGGTTGATGGGCTGCCCCAGGCTTTTCACCAGCTGCAGGAAGGTCACCAGGGTTCCCAGCGTCACACCCGCGATGCCGCCGCCCAGGATTACCAGCGTACCGCCGATGGCGGCACAAAGCACATAGCTTAAGTTGGACAGTTGCGCATTGACCGGTCCCAGCA
>JAJQGR010000322.1 GCA_021200345.1 Lachnospiraceae bacterium
ATCCTGCTGCTCTTTCTTTTTTCTCAAAGCCTGGGCGAATACGTCGGACCCGTTCTTTTTTTCTTCCCTGTCTTCCATTTATTTCCTCCCGGCTCTCTTGATGGGTAACCGGGGCAGGCGGATTCGCACCGTCTCCTCCCCCGTCATGCTCTGAATGCATCTGAAAAAGTTATAAAAAGCCAGCTCCAGAGCGAACACATTTAACAGTACATACATCAGCCGCAGCCAGATGTCCGCGGCGATGGTATTCAGAAATCCAGCGAACAGATTGCAGATCAGCAACACCACCACTGCAAAATCCAGATAAGCCGCGTTGGCAAGTGATGATTTCACCCCGGGCTTTGCCACCGTCACCTCCAGCCACAGAGCCACCGCCAGATACAGGTGAATCCGCTCGATGGTCACCTGTCCTGCCACCGAGGACACCACAAAGGTCAGCTGCAGAATGGTCCCCGCCAGATACAGCGTCTCCCGGACGGAGCGCCTGAAGAAAAACGCCTGTGGGCCGTAATGCAGCGGTCCCCGCTTGGGCCTGACCGCCCATACCAGCGAGACAATCAGGAACAGAAGTCCGACCACGCCGGACCAGGCCAGAAAATCTTTCAGTTTTAAAATCTGATAGATGAAATAACTCACTTAAGCCATCTCCTCCTGGGATCTGTCCTCCCGGATCATCAGTCGGAACAGATTGTCCTTGTGAATGTAAAAGCCCCTGATGTTCTCCCAGCTGGTAACCTGACCCTGGGCCTGAATCGTCAGATCCCCGTTTAACTCCCCCAGGGTCGGCATATAATCCTCCATGATCAGCAGATTGTACTTATCGCTCTTAATGCGGATAAAATCCACCTGCTCAATATGGGTCAGTCCTTCATTGATATCATAGATCCGCGCCACAATGTTCTTGCGGTGATATTCCTTGTTTGCCATACAGGCCTCCTCCCGTTCTTTGCCCGCCATCGATATTCCGGCGGACAGCGGTTCCACTTTCTGATTACTCTCTGGGAATCGCGCCGATGAACGAGAAGTGGCTTTCATCCACCTCATCGAACACGCCGTTCAGAATATCCTCCACGTCGTCCAGCACACTGTCAATCTTCACATACTCGCCGGGAATGTCCGTGAAATTCTCCGCCACAAACATGGGCTGGGTGAAATACTGACGCAGCTTACGGCTTCTGTTGAAGATATCAAAGTCCGCCTGGGACAGCTCATCCACGCCCAGCACGGCGATGATCTCCTCCAGCTCCTCATAGCGGGACAGATACCGGATTACCTCATTGACCAGACGGTAATGGCGCTCCCCCACCTTGTCGATTTCCATCATATTGCTGTGGGTCTGGAACACATTGATGGCCGGATACAGCCCTTTCTCCGCCACCTTTCTGTCCAGCACGATCTGACCGTCCAGATGGGAGGAAATAACCTGCACCGCCTCATCAGTGATATCGTCGGCGGGGATATAGATGGCCTGGAAAGAGGTAATGGAGCCCTTGTCCGTGGAGTTGATGCGCTCCTCTACGGTACTGACGTCGCTCTCAATGGTGGCCGGATAACCGCTCTCAATAGGCATCCTGTTCATCTCCGCGTTGATCTCACTGACCGCCTGCACATAACGGTAAATATTATCCACAAAGAGCAGCACATCCTGCCCCTTCTCGTCTCTCAGATACTCTGCCAGAGTCAGTCCGGAAAACACCGCCTTGCTTCTGGCCACGCTGTTATCACCCATCTGTCCGAAGACCATGGCCATTTTGTCCAACAGATCAGACTCCTGCATCTCCTGATACAGCTCCTGCCCCTCTCTGGAGCGCTCGCCTACGCCGACGAACACAGAGTTGGAACCGCCTCTGGTATACACGTTGTGAATCAGTTCCTTGATCAGCACCGTTTTGCCCACGCCGGCGCCGCCCAAAAGGCCCATTTTGAAGCCCTTCTGCATGGGAGCGAAAAAGTCCAGCACCTTGATCCCGGTCCACAGAGGCTCGCCATCGATGTTAATCTCCGGCATCTGCAGATTTCTGGCGTACACATTCCGCACGTTTTCACTGTCCGCCGGCTTCTCGTCGATGGGACGGCCGTAGCTGTCGTAAACCCTTCCGAGAATCCTGTCAGAGTACTCGATGGTCAGGGGCTGCCCTGTACTGTACACATCAAGCCCCTTGGTCAGACCCGCCACATTCACCAGGGGAATACACCTGGCCAGGCTGCCAGTAACCTCCGACACCTCCATGGGATATTCCCTGTCATCCTTTCTGGTGATCATAATATCCTTATTTTTGACCTTCCCGCCCGCCAGGAGCACTGTCACTGTCAGATCGGATACCTCGATTATTTTTCCTGCAAACTGATTCTGGTCCATATCATTCCTGCCTCTTTGTCTTTTATTTTCGTCCGGCGTTCCTTATGCCCCCAGGCTGCCGCTCTTTTTCTTGGTATAGTTCTCAATGACCTTTTTGAACTCCTCGCTTCGTCTGATCCTGCGTTCCTCCATCAGGTCCTCCTCCTCCCGCTCCTCAATTTTCTTTAAGGATTCCTGAGTGGTATTCTGGCGCATGACGTTCTCAGAGGCATAACCGCTGATATTGGAGAGCTCCACCTGATAGATCACATAGGTCAGCACCACGCCCTTCAGGATCTCGGACAGATCTCCCTCCACCAGAAAATCATCCCTGTAGCTGTCCCGGCTGCCCGCCGGTACATCGATGGGATAAATCTGCCGTTGCTCCAGCTCACTGGTGGTGGAATTGATATATCTGTGATACACAATGTTAATGGAGGAATTCTCCCGCTCTGTGATGGCTCTGTCGATGAGCTGCTCAAGTCTTGGCAGATTTTCCTCAAAATCATCTTTTACAAACCGCAGCACAAGCCCTTCTCTGGGCACCCGCAGCTTTTTGCCGATGACGATCTTTTCTCCGGGATCCGCCTGCAGACAAGCGTTGACCAGAGAATTATAATTGGCGCAGAAGCCGTAGTCACTGCCGATATAGATAGTCAGCGGCGGCTTTTTGGGATCCGGCCGCATAATGGATTTGTCCAGGGCCAGATTGCGGTTATTCATGATCTGATCCAGCATCCCGTAGAGCTCATCGGAAAGCTGCATGTACTTCATTGCCCGCCGTTTGGCCGCGTCTACCCGCACCAGGGCATGGAAATTCATGACTTTCACGATGTTTTTTATATTCATGGCCATAGGTCGTCACTCCTTACCGGTTCTCATACAGGGGACGGAATTTCTCCAGAATGGTTTCCTCACTCATGGGGCTGTACTTATACTGGCACAGTCCGGCCAACACCTGTTCTCCCCGTTTAATACGGGCCTGCAGCTCCGGTCCCATCTCATCCATGTTGGACAGCTGATAGACCTCTCTGGTCTCCAGATAACTTAACAGCTCTCTTCTCACCCGGGCGCCCAGCTTTTTCACCGCCGGCGTCTGCACCGCACCGCCCAGACGGGATACGGACAGACCATAGTTGATGGCCGGCTTCTGGTTCTGGTCAAAGGCTTTTTTGCTGAGCACGATCTGACCGTCGGTGATGGAGATAATATTTGTGGTAATGTATCCGGTGATATCGCCGCCCTTGGTCTCCACAATGGGAAGAATGGTAATGCTGCCGCCGCACTTGTGCTGGCAGCCTTTCTCCAGCATCCGGCTGTGGGTATAGAAAATATCCGGCGGATAGGCGTCACGTCCCGGCACCTTGCCCACCAGAAGGCTGATCTCACGGTAGTTGTCCGCGTGGCGCTTCAGATCGTCGATCACCACCAGCACGTCCTTACCCTGCATCATGTATTTCTCCGCAATGGTCAGACCCACGTAAGGGGTCAGATGGATCACCGGGGGAAGGTCGTCGTTCACTGCCGCCAGGATCAGGGTATACTCCATGGCGCCTCTGCGGGCCAGCTCCGCATAGACCTCTTTTACATTCTTTTTGGTCTTGCCGATGGTGATGTAGATGCACATCACATCCTTACCCTTCTGATTGACGATGGCATCCAGACACAGCTGGCTCTTTCCGGTCTTTTTGTCACCCACAATCAGCTGCCTCTGGCCTTTCCCAATGGGATAGATCAGATCAATGCCCGCTATGCCCGTCTCCAGAGGACGGTTGACCGCGGTTCTATCCATGATAGGGGTGGTGGGGTTCTCTGTGGGCAGGTATTCCAGATTTTCAAACACCTGGCCTACCAGCCGGTCTCTGCCGAAAATATCCACAATGTGTCCGATGGACTGCTCGGAATAGGCCGCTTTGAAGATCTCGCCGGTGGCCTCCACCTCGTCGTCCACATAAATATCGCCCACCTGGCTGGTCACCGCCACCATGACGCTGGAGCGGCGGATGTTGTTTACATATCCTTCCGAATGGCGGCCGATGATCACCCGCTCATTGAACATTACGTGATCCAGTCCGTTCACTTCCAGGATGTAGCCCTGCACAGAGACAACGCAGCCTACCTCCCGCATATTTTCCGCGGTGGGCCGCATCTGTTTTTTCTGCTCTATCATATCCTGAATATACTGTTCCATACGACTTTTCTCTCCTTAATCACAGGCTGTAATCCAGCACACCCGTGCCTGTTCTGATCCGAATCCCCTCATGGATTCCCTCATCATACTGGGTCAGAACGCCTTTGCGCTGCTGCTGATCCAGTTCTTTCTCCCCGCAGATCACCCTGACTGTGGGATCATTGATCTTGCGATACTGGCGCACCCGGTCGATCCGGGACACGGTATCCGGGTATTCCGACAGCGGCGCCACCTGGTTCAGCACATTCAGCTCTTCCTCTGTCAGACGTTCCTTCAGAATCTCCTGCCGCTTTTCCTCATCGGAGGTGGTCAGCTGATAGGTCAGATCAAAATCAAACTTCTCCAGCAGCTTCCCGCAGCCCTCCCAGAGGGGATCTTCACTCGCGGGGGCAAGCTTTCTGGCCTGCTCCACAATTCCGTCATAATCAAGCTCCATGTGCTCCTTGATATAACGGTAGATCTCCAGAGCTTCCTCACTTCGGTAATCAATGCCGGACTGATAAAACAGGCTTCCGCTGCCCTGCTGCACAGGCTGCGCCTGGGCGGCGGGGCCATTGGCGGTCCGCTTTGCCGCGGCCTGAAGCTCCTGCAGGCGAAGCTCTGCGGTCTTAATCTTATCCTGCAAATCGGCAAGCTCCCCGGTCTTCTCATCCAGGCTCCCGCTGCATTTTCCCAGCTCCCTGGCAAAGTGCTGCTGCACCTGCCGGTTGGTAATAACCGCGATCTGACGAATCACAAACAGCAGGAACAGATCCAGAAGAGCCATCACCGCCACAACGGCTATGTATAATATGAGCATTCTCCCTCTCCTCCTGTCCCTGTGCCGTTATACCAGCGGGTTAAAGAACAGTAACAGGAAGATAAACGCAAAGAGCAGCAGAAGCAGAACTGTCATCACCACCGCCACCACCATGACTCCCTGTACGATATCGCTCTTGGTCTCCGGGTTGCGCCCGATGGCCTCCACCGCTCTGGAGCCCAGAATTCCCAGACCGATGCCCACTCCCAGAAACGCCAGACCCAGCATGACTCCGATGGCGCTCACTGTCGCAGTTAAAATGCTTTCCATGTTTGTATCTCCTCTCTTTGCAGTGGGTGGGGCTTTTCCTCATCACCCTGATTGCTTTGGGGCGGGTTTCTCCCGGTCCCCTCTATTTAGAACCGTCCCCTTTGGGGGCGGAACGCTGATATTCTGTGAATTACTCCTCCGATGCGGCGGTTTCCGTCTGGCCGCTTTCCTCAGATTCGCCCTCTCCGGATTCCTCTTCCACGGCTTCCTCCTCGGCTTCCGATTCATCGTCATCATCGTCACCATCTTCTTCTTCCGCTTCCGCCGTAACAGCAGTAGCGGCCGTTGAAGAGGTCACTGCCGTTGTGGCGGTGGCAGGTGAGGCCAAACTCAGGTTTTCCAGGGCTGCGCACAGCGCGTCATATCTGGTATAATCCAAATCATCCAAGTAGGATGCGTAGCTGGTGGATTTATAGGTGCTGTAATATTCTGCCCTGGCATCATCGATGTCGTCAAGCAAGGCGCCGATCGCATCGGCATTAGCCTCCGTCACTGTGCTGGCGTTCGGCAGAGCGTCAAGTAACGACTGAATCTCAGCGATTGCCGCCAGTGCTGCTTCCTCTTCTGACTGTTCTTCACTCTCCGTGGAGTTATCGGAAGCCGAACTGCCGGAATCAGAGCTGCCGCTGTCAGAACTGCCAGAATCCGTGGAGCCGGAGCTGTTGCTGGAAGAGCTCAGACCATTGACTGTGGACTGCAGGGAGGACAACTCCTCTGTCAGGGCAGAGACCGTCTCCTGCAAGGACGTAATCAAAGTCGCCGTCTGAGAACTGGTATCCGACATGGAATATATGCCCACAGCCAGATCGTTGGACTCAGCGGCTGTAGAATCATTATAATAAACACTCATTCCGTAGTAGGGATTACGTACCATTTGACGTCCGATCTCCTCCACCACGCCATCGTAGGTACCCACCACCACAACCAGGACATACGCGTTTTCCTCTGACCCCACCGTAGAATCTGTCGAGATAAAGGCCTCTGTGGCGCTACTGGTCACCGCCACTCCTCCGCTTTTTGTCATCTGGCTGATATAGGAGGTAATATTTGTATAATCATCTGAACTGCCATAGCTGCCGCTGACTGTGATACCCAGAGTATCCAGACTGTCCGTATTGGTACTCTGATCCTGCTGTCCAAAAATATAAATTCTCGCATCCGTCGGCGTGTCGGCACTGGCGTCCAGCTTTACATTCAAGGTCACATACTGAAGCGCCACGCTGGTGACGGAAATCCACTTATCGAGAGAAGATGTAGTAAACGATGTATAATCCGCCTGGATAAAAGTAGCAGTTTCATCATAATATCCAAACACCACACTATATGTGGTATCCGGATCCAGGCCGGAGAAAAACACAGAGTTATCACTCTGGTTGGCGGAAATTTTCTGAATGCTCACGCCGTCCTCCTCCACCGTCTCCACATCTGTAACAATCTCATCATTCTTGGTATAGGTAGGCCACAGCCAGACCTCGCCCACTGCATAATAATTGAACGGATCATACATGGTCAGCTTCACAGTTGCACTGCTGGAAGTGACCTCCGTGCCCCGGATATAAAATGAAGTTAAAGCTTTGATCAGTTCCTCATCCAGTCCGCTGCCGCTGGCACTGCCGGTTCCGCCTGTGCCGCCTGTACCACCGGTTCCTCCTGTTCCGCCCGAGCCGCCGGGTCCTCAAGAGC
>JAJQGR010000333.1 GCA_021200345.1 Lachnospiraceae bacterium
TTACCGGGCAAAGCTCTCTGCCACCAGTCATCTCTGCTGAAAGCGACAAAGTCAGAACAAGGATATTCAGTTCCTCCTCCACATTTTTCAGCAGGGACAGCACAGAGATCATCAGGCCGTCCTCTATGTTTCTGTCTCCGCAGTATAAGATGTTGATCACTGGATTCCTCTCCCTCTTTATTGTTACTTCGAATAAAACGATTTCCCATGCACTCCAGCCCTGTCCTCCGCCTTATCAGCTTATCCAGAACAGTGCCGCCTATTGCATACAAAACCATTTTTTATTATAATCCAAAAAACGCAACTGTCATTTCATATTTCTATTAAACACTAACATATATTCTTGGTGGCAGATCTGCGATTATTGTATGATCTTCTTCACGAAAAAAGCTGCATCGCTTTTAACCGGCAGCGATTTATCCATTTCTGATATCGCCCTTTCCATGGGATTTACAAACAGAACGCACTTTAATAAGGTATTTCAAAGGTCATTTCAGACAACGCTTTCTGAGTATCGCAGGCGACAAAAGGGAGCCGTTCCCACATGAAGCAGGAACGGCTCCTATCCGATACACTGTATTACCCGCGACATAAAAGCGCTGCCCTTTCACTTACAGGTATTCAGCAGCTCCAAAGGCTTTCCGCAGCTTCAAAAGTGCTTTCTTTTCTATTCTGGACACATAGCTTCTGGAAATGTGAAAATGCTCCCCCACCTGAGACTGGGTGTACTCATGGCTTCCGTTTAAACCGTAACGCATGGTCAGTATCTGCCGCTCTCTGTCTGTCAGTACGCTGCCAAGCACCTGACTTAAGAAACGGACTGTCTCCTTCTCCTCCAGCTCCATGACCATGTCCTCCTCCTGAGTACATACATCAATGATCTGAATCTCATTGCCCTCCTTGTCTGTGCCCACAGGTTCGTAAAGGGATACCTCCCGGGAGAGCTTCTTTCTGGCACGGAGCATCATCAGAATTTCATTATCAATACACCGGCAGGCATAAGTGGCCAGCTTCCCCCGCCCGGCGTCAAAGGTATTGACGGCCTTCATCAGTCCCAGTATACCGATGGAAATATAGTCCTCCGTCTCCTGCTGGGAGCTCTGATATTTTCTTGCGATATGGGCCACTAACCGGAGGTTGTGCATGATCAGTTTCTCCCTTGCAAGTCTGGCCGCCTCCTCATCCTCCCCCTTAAGAAGCGCAAGACAGCGCGATTCCTCATCAGGGGAAAGAGGCTGTAGAAAGGTCTGCATTTCAGCCTCCAAAAAACCCTTTCTAACAGTTTATGTGACAAAAAAGGATTAGTGCCTTTCCGAATTTTTTTACTTCTGTATCTTCTTCTGCAACCAGTCTTTCCCGTCCACAAAGCGGGATACAATAAAGGAAGCCACATAATCCCCCGCCGCGTTGACCATGGTGGCGGGCGGATCGATCAGGGTGGCCAGGGCGATGGAAATGGGATAGGCTACGGCCAGCTGATCCGGGAAAAAGATGGTGCACAGCACCAGATCGCCGGTTCCGCCGCCGCCCGGGATGCCGGACATGGCCACGGAGGAAAACACCGCCACCACAATGGCCATGATCGCTCTGCCGGTTCCGAAATCCATGCCGAAAATGCCGAACAGGAAAGCCACCTTCACGATAGCGCCCATGGCCGAGCCGTCCATGTGCATGGTGGCTCCCAGGGGCAGAACGATCTCCGAGACGTCCTTAGAGATGCCGGTATCTTCGGCGGCCTCCATGTTGGTGGGGATGGTGGCCACGGAGGAGCAGGTACCAAAGGACACCGCCGCCGGAGCAAAAAGGTGGGAAAACATCACTTTCGCCGCGCCCCTGCCCCCTCCAAACCGGGCATAGATCGGGGAAGAAATCAGCATATAGGCAAAGCATACCACATAATAAATAATCAGGGTGCGTCCATAGTCGCCGATCAACTCCGGACCATAGGTGGCCACCAGACAGGCGAAAAATCCAAAGAATCCGATGGGCGCGTAATAAGTGATAATCTTCACCACCTTCATGATGCATCCAGACAAATCCGCCAGAAGCTTCGCCGTCATCGTCTCCGGCCCTCCCGCCATCTGAATGCCGAAGCCAAAGAGAATGGCGGCCACAATCAGGGGCAGAATGGCCTTGCGGCTCCACAGCTCCGCGAAGTCCGGCTTGGTCAGGAAGTTGACGATCATCTCGGCGATGCTCAGTCCCTCCTCCACTTCTCCCTCCACAATTTCATAGGTTCCTGTGGTCAGCGGGAAAATACGGACCACCGCATACATCAGCAGGGAGGCAATGGCCGCGGTGATGAGAAAGGTAACCACCGTGGTGCCCAGCACCTTTCCCGCCCTACCCACGCCAGCCATGTTGGCAATGGCCGAGGCGATGGAGCAAAATACCATGGGCACCACCACGCAGAACATCAGATTGATAAAGATGGTGCCCAGAGGTTCCAGAACTGTGGCTCCCGGCCAAACCGCGCCCACAATACATCCGGCCACAATGCCGATAAGCATGGATATCAGAAACCAGTAATTTTTCAGAATTTTTTTGACAGACATGAGCTTTCTCCTCCCCGGTTGATAATTAACTATTCACAGTAACAAGTGATACTGTCAGTATATTCGCATAAGATTACAATGTAAATTGCATGTAATGCTTGAAACATTGCAAAAAATGCTATATGATGATACAAGCAGCGAATGTTCAGGAAAGGAATTCCTGCATTTTGATATCAAACTATGAAGGAAGAGAGCACAAGTGAAAAATACAGAGTCTTTCAGCCGGGAGGGTTATTTACGGGAAAATTACCATTTTTTTCATCTGCGGGACACGGCAGGCCAGGAACGGGATTTTCATTTCCATGAATTTGATAAGGTTGTGATCCTTTTGTCCGGCAGAGTGGACTACGCTGTGGAGGATGCCACATATACATTAAAGCCCTGGGATGTGCTGCTGGTAAAGCATCACACCATACATAAGGCTCTGATTGATCAGACTGAGCCCTATGAACGAGTGATTATTTATCTGGACAGGAATTATTTTGATCAGCTCATGCCTCAGGCAGGGCTGCTGAAATGCTTTGACGCGGCAGACCAAAGGCAGCAATATCTGTTTACTCCGGCTATGGAACAGCGAAAGGAACTGGAAAGCACACTGAACGCCTATGAGCAGGCGGCAGCAAAGACAGAATTCGGCACCCAGGCCATGCTCGACTCGATCATGATCCAGCTTCTGATACGGATCAACCGCATCAGCATAAGCGGCCTGGTCAGAACTGAAAAAGGCGAGGTGCAGACAGACAGCCGGATTGCCGCGGCTCTCTCCTACATCAATGAAAATCTCACTCTTAAGCTGGACGTGGGTGAGATTGCGGAACGTGTTTTCTTAAGCCGCTATCATTTCATGCGGCTATTCAAGACCCAGACCGGCACCACGGTTCACGCCTATATCCGGCAGAAACGACTTCTGTACGCCTCCCGATTGATCCGTGAGGGCATGCCCGCCGCGGAAGCCGCCTCCAAATGCGGTTTTGCGGATTATTCCGGCTTTCACCGGGCTTTCAGGGACTGCTTTGGTATCAGCCCCGGGCAGCTGAAAAGTCAGAGCCATGCTAAATAATCCCGGCCCTGATCTTGGTCTCCAGGATTCTCAGCACGCTCTCCTCTATTCTCTCCTGACTGATCTGACCGCTCTCCACAGCTTCGATCAGTCCCTGGGCAGCCTCCTGCAGATTCTCCGGCATCAGGATCATATCCACCCCGGCCTGAATGCTCATCACCGCAGCCTCCGCCGAAGTATATCGGTCCGTGATTGCTTCCATCTGCATGGAATCGGTGATGATCAGGCCCTCAAAGCCCAGGTCATTTCTCAGAATGCTGATCATGGTCTCAGAAAGAGTGGCCGGTAAATCGTCTCCCGTCACCTGCGGCACGGAAATATGCCCCACCATGACGAAATCCGCTCCGGCGCTGATACCGCCCTCAAAGGGCACAAATTCCACCTGCCAAAGTTCCTCCAGACTCTTATTCAGCTCTGTATAGCCCTCATGACTATCCGTGTCCGTATCCCCATGCCCCGGAAAATGCTTCAGAGTACACAGGATCCCGCCATCGTGAAAACCCTCCACAGCCGCCGACACCATGGCCGAGGCCACACTGGCGTCCGAACTGAAAGCCCGGTCTCCAATCACCGGGTTGTCCGGGTTGGAATCCACGTCCGCCACGGGAGCAAAATCCAGATTAAATCCCAGCTCGCCAAGCTCCGTCCCGATGGTATCACCCACATCATAAGCACGATCTGTATTGCCGCTGTCGCCGATGGTCTTCATATTGGGAAAAGAAGTGGTGCCCATGGCGCTGTTATTGCCCACCCTGGCCACCGTTCCACCCTCCTCATCCACAGCAATGAACAGGCCGATTTGGGAGTAGGACTGGGTGTTGGCAATCATGGTACTGCACTGCTCTCTGGTCAGAATATTGGCCGCGAAATAAACGATCCCTCCCACCGGATATTCGGCCAGCGCCTGCCCGGTCACCTCAGAGGCCTGGGTTGCCACACTGACCCCTGTCAGCTGCTCCGGTTTTACAATAAACAGCTGATATACCTGCTCTGTCAGTGACATGGCGGACAGGATTTCCCTGGCCTGCTGCTCAGTCTCATCCACCATTTTTTCACCTGCTAAGGCTTCATCATCCGAATTGCTGCCGGTCTCCCCTTCCAGTTCCCCGCCACCTGAGATTTCCACGGTCGGGACTGTCAGTTCATACTCCTCCTGCCCCATTCTGCCCGCTGCCAGAATCACCGCACACAAAACGACAAAAAGCGCCGCCATGACGATCATCATCCTGTTCCGGCCGCGCCTTTTCAATGCTTTCTTTTTCTTTTTGTATCCCATTGCTGTTTTACATCCCCGTTTTATTCCAGAAACCGTACAAACACTGCATTGCTTAAATCAATGCCGCGCTTTGTCAGACAAAGCCTTTCTCCGTCTTTCGTCCTCTCCATCAGACCGTCAGCGATACTTGACTCTATCGCTCCCTCAAATTGTCCTTCGGCGTCTTCTCCAAACTGAGCGCGAAAAGCACTCTGTGACACACCACGCATAAGGCGCAGGCCAAGGAAATAAAATTCCTCCATTTCCTCCCGCGGGGTGAGGGCTTCCTTTTCCTCATATTCCTCTTCATATTCTTTTGTCTTTTCTTCATTACTTTCTCTGCTCCGTTCTCCGTCCAGATACACGCTCAGGTCTGACACATTCTTATACCGGGTATGATCATAAAAAGACGACGCTCCCAGCCCCAGTCCCAGATAGGCGCCCCGCTGCCAGTAAACCAGATTGTGGCGGCATTCCCTTCCCGGCAAAGCGTAATTGGAAATCTCGTACCGCTCATACCCAAAGGCATTCAGGATCTCCTCCGTTCGCTGATACATCAGCCGGTCCAGCTCCTCCGAGGGGGTATCCAGTTCCATGGAAGCAAAGGGAGTCCCTTCCTCCACAATCAGACTGTAGGCGGAAATATGCTCCGGCTTTAAGGCCAGCACCCGATACAGGGTGTCCTCATATTGCTCCAGGGTTTGTCCCGGAAGGGAGCTCATCAGATCCACATTGATATTCTCAAAGCCCGCCTCCCTGGCCCAGCCAAAGGTCTGTAAAAACTGTTCATAGGTATGAATTCGTCCCAGCCTCCTGAGCAGACCGTCATCCGCTGACTGCAACCCGATGGATATCCGGTTAAAGCCGGCCTTTCGATAGCTTTGCAAAGCCCGCAGGGAAGCGGTGCCCGGATTGCACTCCAGAGAAATCTCTGCGTCAGGCGCAACTGAAAAATGATCATACAGCGTTTCCAGCACCTTACACAGGCTCTCCGGCTGTACCGCTGTCGGCGTTCCTCCGCCAAAAAAGATGGTCTTCACCTGATATTCCTGAAATTCCGGCGCTTTCCGTCTGATTTCCTCACACAGTTTAGACAGATATTTCTCCTGCACCTCCACTGACGCCGGAGCGGACAGGAAATCACAGTACAGGCATTTTTTGACGCAAAAAGGAATATGAATGTACAGGCTTAGCTCTTTGCTCATGTTACTCATCCAGCTTCAGCACACTCATAAAGGCTTTCTGCGGAATCTCCACATTGCCGATCTGGCGCATTCGCTTCTTGCCCTCCTTCTGCTTTTCCAGAAGCTTTTTCTTTCGGGAAATATCACCGCCGTAACACTTGGCCAGCACATCCTTGCGCATGGCCTTCACGGTTTCTCTGGCGATGATTTTGCCTCCCACAGCTGCCTGAATGGGAATTTCAAACAGGTGCCTGGGAATCTCGTCCTTGAGCTTCTCACACATTTTGCGTCCCCGCTCGTAAGCGCTGTCCGCGTGTACGATGAAAGAGAGGGCATCCACCTCCTCCCGGTTCACCAGAATGTCCAGTTTGACCAGAGAAGAGGTCTCGTAGCCTTTCAGTTCATAATCAAAGCTGGCATATCCCCGGGATCTGCTCTTTAAGGCGTCAAAAAAATCATAGATAATCTCATTTAAGGGCAGTTCATATTTCAGCAGCACCCGGGTGGTTTCCATGTACTCCGTACTGATATATCGGCCTCTGCGCTCCTGACACAGCTGCATGATGGGGCCGATAAATTCCGTGGTCACCATGATCTGAGCGCTGACGATGGGTTCCTCCATGTGCTCGATCTGGGAGGAATCAGGCAGATTGGAGGGGTTGGTCAGCTCAATCATGGTGCCGTCAGTCTTATAAACCCGGTACACCACGCCGGGAGCGGTGGTCACCAGATCCAGATTGTACTCCCGCTCCAGTCTCTCCTGTATGATTTCCAGGTGAAGCAGACCCAGGAAACCGCAGCGGAACCCGAAGCCCAGAGCGATTGAGGTCTCCGGTTCATAATTTAAGCTGGCGTCATTTAGCTGCAGCTTTTCCAGCGCGTCCCGCAGGTCCGGATACTTGGCTCCGTCCGCCGGGTACATGCCGCAGTACACCATGGACTGCACCTTTTTATATCCTGCCAGAGGCTCAGCACAGGGATTTTCATCATCAGTAACCGTATCGCCCACAGCCGTATCCCGCACATTCTTGATGGACGCGGTGATATAACCCACCATACCGGCGGACAATTCCTCACTTGGAATCAGACGGCCGGCGCCAAAATAGCCTACCTCCACCACCTCGTCCACCGCTCCGGTGGCCATCATGCGGATTCTGGTGCCCTTTCTAACGCTGCCGTCCATCAGCCGTACAAAAATAATCACCCCTCTGTAGGAGTCGTAA
>JAJQGR010000121.1 GCA_021200345.1 Lachnospiraceae bacterium
AGTTGTCATGATGGCTGGTATACAGGTATTTTATGCCGCCGTGAATAATTCAGGTAAAATTATATGAAAAAAATTTTCGATCAGCGGGAGAGATTGGCTTGATGTACACGGATATACATGGGGTGACCATGGACTACCGTAAGAAAAAGCAGCAACTGGCTGTAGGAGCATTAACAGACAAGGTAAATAAATTCAATTTACCTTTTTGCATGACTAATCAGATTGATATAAAGACTCTATTCGGTAACGAGGATAATTTTACAGAGTATATGTTGAATTATAAACGTAATCAACTTATACGAGAGGGAGTCTCGTGGGATGATCTGGAATGGTTTTCGGAATTTTTTGGAACAGTTACAGAATATCAGGAGGCGGTGCAGATATATCAGGAATCTCTTGCTTCGAAATCTCTGAAGCGTACAAAAGACAAGATTTACGATCTGGCACGTGCCAATTCATGGGACTATTTTATTATACTGACTTTTAATCCAGAACTTGTAACAAGTACGAATTATGACGAGTGTGTAAAAAAGTTGTCTCAATGGCTGAATTATATGAAGAAAAAATGTCATGATTTGAAATATATCATCGTACCCGAAAAACGTAAGAGCAGCGCTTATCATTTCCATGGACTTTTTGCAAATTGTGGAGATATAGATTTTACGGATTCAGGACATTTCACGAAGGACGGAAAGATTATCTATAACTGCGGCAATTATAAATATGGATGGAGTACGGCGACGCGCATATCTGACCCGCAGAGAACGATAAGTTATCTATGCAAATATGTCACCAAAGATTTATGTTCAGTTACCAAAGGGAAAAAGCGCTATTGGGCTACAAGAAATCTGAATAAACCGTTTATGGTGGAAACGCTGGAAACGGGAACTTTCAATGAGCGTTTTAATAAAACAGTCAAAGAGGAATCCTTCACATTCCTGAAATCTGTGGATACAAGATATGGGAAAATGAGGGTTTTTGAAACAATTCAAAATACAGGAGGTGTTCTTTGGCTTTGGACCGATTCTTTCCCTGATTACAGGGATATTGAGTGTGATGACAGGCTGCATGCTGCTGCTCCATCAGGATGTGGGAAAAGAGGTGCTTCTGTTCCTGTTTCCCCTCTGGTTTATCGCTCACTGCATCTCCAGGCTGACACGGTTGAACTTTATCCGTTTTACCTTTGGAGATCTGCATTATTATTTTACACTGATTATCAATATTGCGGGGATTTGTCTGGGCTTTATTATGCTGCTGGAGCCCAGGGTCGCCTTTATCACCCTCAGCGGCGTGCTTGGAATTTACCTGATTTTGCTGGGAATTGACAGTGTGTGGCTGGGCGGCAGTCGGAAAGGTTCGCTGTAGAACAGCGGACTTTTTTGCTGTCTTTTTTCATGAGCAGGCTCTTTTTTCCTTGAAAAAAGCCCACAATAATAGTAGTATAGATACAGCGGTTTACTATGGCCGACAGATCGAAAAACTGTCTCATACGAAAGATACAGGATATGGCAGGCAAGAGAATAAAAATTGATCCGGTGATTGTGGCGGGACTGGCCATTTTGACGCTGCTTTCGTTTTTAAAAGGAATATTTGTCAGTCTGGATATTGATGAATCCTATACGGTGGCCCAGTCTTTCAGGCTGGCGCAGGGAGATCGGCTGCTCCTGGATATGTGGGAGCCTCATCAGTTCAGCGCTTTTCTGGGAGCTGTGTTTTTGAAATTATGGCTGGTAATTTACGGAAGTGCGGAGTTTTCTGTCCTGTTTCTGAGGATAGTCAGTGTGATGATTCATACAGGACTTGGTTTGGCGTTGTTTTGCCAGCTTCAAAGATTTTTTGACAAAAGCTTTTGCGTGTTTCTTTTGTTCCTTCACCTGAATTTCCTGCCCAAATGGGTGCAGTCTACAGAATTTGAACTGATGCATTACTGGTTTCTGATGGGTGTTTTTTTGCTCCTCAACCAGTATTTTTCCATGAAAAAGGGAAATCCGCTTCTGGCGGCGTTAGCCGGGCTGTGCCTGTTGGGAAGTATGATGTGTTACCCGTCGATGCTCCTGCTGTATCCCCTTTATGCGGGGGGCATCTGTGTGCTGGAGCGGCGGCTGCATGGACTTACGGGACGAAAAAGATTTGCCGGCGCGGCGGCTTTTACAGCCGGGGCACTGATTCCGGGACTGTGTTTTCTGGGATATCTGTTCAGCTATCTTTCCTTTGGGGAGCTGATTGACTGCCTGAGAAAAATCGCCCTGGATCCGTCTCACAGTGAGAATTCTTTTGCTGAGAGATTTTTTACTTATTATCTGCCGGAAATGGTGACGATGCTGCAAAGCTATCTGGGGTATTTTCTGCTGGCGGCTGCAATCTGCGTCATTTTATGGGCAGTGGTGCGCCGGTTTGGCTCAGGAGTGCAAACCAGTTTCCGGTGGGAACCGGTGGTCCTGAGTGTTTTTTTACTGACAGCGGTAATTTTGTGTGCTGTTCAGCTGCTGGGAACTCTCTTAGGAGATCAGAACCAGTTTTATTTTCAGGGGCGGTTTCTGGCGGTGATTTTGCCTGCCTGCTATCTGGGAATCCGCTATCGTAAGCAGATGGGCAGGTGGCTGTATCTGCTTGTGCTGCCGGGACTTTGCTCCTTTCCCGGGGTGCTGCTGATGACCAATATGGGAGTGAATGTGTCCGCGGCCAAGACCTTTCCGGCTGTGCTGGGAAGTCTGATCATTTACGGGGAATATGCAAGGGCGCTTTCGCGGGGACAGGATGAGGAAATGTCCGTTCCGGGGCGGCAAAATGCGGAAAGGCTCACCCTGGGACAGGAAAATGCCGGGAAGCTTTTTTTGGCGCTGCAAAGAGCGCTTGTCCTGTTTTTACTGGCCGGTTTTTTGGTATGCAGGCTGGTGCTGATCCGTATTACCGGCTGTGGGGAGTGTACAGTGCTGGCCCCTCTGGAACAGATCGAATCAGGCGCGGCAAAGGGAATTTATGTGCTGCAGAAGACCGCTCAGGTCTGGAATGGGAACAATCAGGAGCTGGATTGGTACCTCCGGGAGGGGGACCGACTTCTGTATGTGGGCGCGGAGAATCTGATTTATGTCAGAGATGGAATTGAGGCGGCCACTCCCTCTACCCAGGGCACCACGGTGTTTGACGAAAGCTTTCTTTCTTATTATGAAGAGGATTCGGACAGGCTGCCGACGGTGATTGTGGTGGACAGAACCTTTGAGACCGTGCCGGAGTACAATTATCAGGAAGAAAACGGGGCGGTGTTTGACTGGATTGAGGAGCATTACGCTGATGCTGAAGTGATTGAGACAGATCATATGATCATATACAGGATAAAATAGCGGGAGGATTTCACAATGGGAGTATTGGGACTTTTGCTGGGAATCGCCGTGCTTGTGGCCTGCGGCGTCCTGCATGCCTTTGCCGGGAGAGACTGGAAGCTTGACCGGGGTGACAGCTGGGGGAAAAGCTATCAGGAAGAATGGGGGTTTAGCGGCGGCAACAGTGCAGGGAGCGATGAATAAGAAAATAACCGGAGCGAAAAATGAAGAGGCAGAATATCAGCGGCTGCGGCATGAGTTTGCCCCTGTTTTTGATGAAAATTCCAGGGTATTGATTCTGGGCAGCTTCCCTTCGGTGAAATCCAGGGAGCAGCAGTTTTATTACGGACATCCGCAAAACCGGTTCTGGAAGGTGCTGGCTGATTTGTTCCATGAGGTCACGCCGGAGTCGACAGAGGAAAAGAAGGCTTTTTTAATAAGAAATCAGATCGCCCTGTGGGATGTGATCCGGGAGTGCGATATCATGGGCTCCAGCGACAGCTCCATCAAAAATGTGGTGCCGGTGGATTTGCCCTGGCTTCTGGAGCGGACGGGGATTGAGAAAATATATGTAAACGGCGGCAAGGCTTACGAGCTGTATCAGAAATATCTGCTGCCGATGACAGGAAGAGACTGTGTGCGTCTGCCCTCCACCAGCCCGGCGAACGCGGCATATTCCATGGAGCGGCTGCTGGGGGTCTGGAGCGTGATCACGGGATGATTTGACGGGAGAAGAGATGAAAAAGGAACTGAGAGCAATGATCAGTGAGCTGGAACGGGACGGCCGGTTTCGACAGGAGCGCCGTTATATGCAGCACGGAAGCGTGACGGTTTATGAGCACAGTATTCATGTGGCGGACAAAAGTCTGGCTCTCTCCAGGCGGCTGGGATGGAAAATTGATGAGGAATCCCTGCTTCGGGGAGCATTATTGCATGATTATTTCCTGTATGACTGGCATGAGAAAAACGGGGGACACCGGCTGCACGGTTTTCACCATCCTTTCCGCGCGCTGGCCAACGCCAGGGAGGATTACACATTAAACACTGTGGAAGAGGATATCATCAGACGGCATATGTTTCCGCTGACGCTTCTGCCGCCGATGTATGAGGAGAGCTGGATTGTATGTCTGACAGACAAATACTGTGCTGTGGCGGAGATGGTGTATCCTTTGTACTGTCGGATCCGGGGGAGACAGTTTCAGGGGTACGGGGTATAGATGTGCCGGACCGGATATCCTCATTTGCCGGAGAGAATCAGAAAGTTTAAAAATGAAATATATGACGGGGGAATAGAAGGAAAATGAAAACAGCAGTAATGACGGATACAAACAGCGGCATGATGGAGTGCGATGCTGAAAGGTATGGAATACACATGGTTGCCATGCCCATCATCATTGATGAAAAGACTTATTATGAGGGGAGGGACATTGATAGCGCCGCATTTTTTGAAGCTCTGTATTCGGATAAAAACGTGTCCACCTCCCAGCCTTCTCCGGTGGATGTGATGGAATCCTGGGAGCGGGTGCTGCAAATGGGCTATGATGAGATCATTTATATCCCCATGTCCAGCGGTTTAAGCGAATCCTGCGCTACGGCCATCGCTCTTTCAAAGGAGTATGAGGGGAAAGTGTATGTGGCGGACAATCACCGCATTTCCGTGACCCAGTGGGCTGCCGCACTGCATGCCAGAAAACTGGCATCTCTGGGGAAGACAGCAGCTTGGATTAAGGAAACCCTGGAGCAGACCGCCTATGACGCAAGCATTTATATTACGGTGGATACACTGGATTTTCTCAAAAAAGGAGGGCGCATCACCCCGGCGGTGGCGGCCATCGGCACGGCGCTCCACATTAAACCGGTATTGTCCATTCAGGGAGATAAGCTGGATTCTTTTGCCATGGCCAGAAGCATGAAAAAGGGGATCTCTGTGATGATAGACACTCTGAGAAAGGACATCGAGACCCGGTTTGGCGGCGAGGACAATGTGATTGTGGCAACAGCCGGTTCCGGCCTGACACAGGAAGAAAAGGACAGTTATATGGCGGAGGTGAGAAAAGCTTTTCCCAGACATCAGGTGGAGTATTATCCGCTGCCCTTAAGCACCTGCGTTCATCTGGGTCGGGGCGCTTTCGGAGTGGGAACGTATCCGAAGTATGAATAAAAGGTTTGTGAACAGTAGGACAAGGAGTCAGAATGAAAACAGGAATGGTTTTGGAGGGCGGCGCCATGCGGGGCATGTTTACCGCCGGGGTGCTGGATGTGTTCATGGAGAATCAGATTGAGGTAGACGGCCTGGTGGGTGTGTCCGCGGGAGCCTGTTTTGGCTGCAATTACAAGTCCAGGCAGATCGGCCGTTCCATCCGCTATAATCTCAGATTCTGTAAGGATAAGAGGTATGGGACTTTCACTTCTTTGCTGAAATGCGGCGATCTGTATGAGCCGAAGCTTTGCTATCATGACATCCCTCTGGAATATGATCCCTTTGATGTGGAGACCTTTTGCAGCAATCCGGTGCAATTTTATGTCACTTGCACCAATGTGGACACAGGGGAGCCATATTATTATCTGTATGAGAAATCCGATGAGCGGGATATGATCTACATGCAGGCGTCGGCTTCCATGCCGCTGGTTTCCAGGGTGGTGGAGGTGGACGGTCTGCGGCTGCTGGACGGCGGCGTTACTGATTCCATTCCCATTGAATGGTTCCGCAGCATCGGCTATGAGAAAAATATTGTGGTGCAGACAAGACAGGAGGGGTACCGCAAGAAAAACAGCTCCTTTACGAAAGCGCAATGCATGCTTTTACACAAATATCCCAATCTGGCAAAGGCTATGGAAAGGCGCAGCGAGCGCTATAATCATACTCTGGATGTGATCTCTGATCTGGAAAAGAAGGGAGAGGTGCTGGTCATCCGGCCCAGCGAGACGCCGGATGTGGAGCGCACGGAGCATGATCCGGCGAAGCTGAAGAAGCTGTATGAGCTGGGCAGGAGCGATGCGGAGAAGAAGCTGAATGAGGTCAGGGAGTTTTTGGCCTGATTTTTAAGTAAAGCGGTTGCGGCGTTTGGAGTAGTGTGATAGACTTCTATATAGAAAAGAGTCGATGGATTGCCGCAGTAAATATACAGGAAAGTGTAAAAATAATTATGACAGACACAGGTAAAGAGAAGCTGACGGCTGACGTG
This sequence comes from Lachnospiraceae bacterium, assembly GCA_021200345.1. GTDB lineage: Bacteria > Bacillota > Clostridia > Lachnospirales > Lachnospiraceae > RGIG6307. Next base: position 6,506 of record JAJQGR010000121.1, read on the forward strand.
GAAAGGTTTCATCTGCCCCGCTATCAACAGATTCCTACGGTTGGACTCTATCTGGAGCAGGTGACACGCTATATTTCAGATATGCTTTCGCCCGTTCAGGAGAACTGCATCACCAACTCCATGGTGTCCAATTATGTGAAGAAAAAGCTGATCGCCAATCCGCATAAAAAGCAGTATGACCGGGATCAGATCGCTTATCTGATCTTCATTGCGGCGGCCAAGAGCGTATTGAGCCTGGATGATCTGAAGCAGATGATTGAGATGCAGCAGCAGACTTATTCTACGCAGAAAGCCTACGATTATTTTTGCCAGGAACTGGAGAGCGCGCTTTCTTATGTGTTTGGCCTGAGTCAGACGCCCACGGAGATCGGCAGTGATCCTTTCGATGAAAAGACCATGCTGCGCAGCGTTGTTTTCACTCTTTCCAATAAGATATATCTGGAGAAATGCCTGGTGGTGATCAGGGAAGAGGGGATACCGGTACGGGACCTGGAGAGCAACACGCAGACAACAATTTTTTAGTATTTGGGGTACCATGGAAAAGACAAAGACGGTTGACGAAAGAAAACAGGAAAGATACTATCAATTTTATCATAGGTTAAAAGTGATTGCCGGTCCAATCTGCCGGTTTCTTTTTGGCATCCGAAAGGAAGAGGAGATTCAACTCCCCCAGGAGCCCTGTCTGACCGTGGCTAATCATACCTGCTATTTTGATCCCCTGATTATTGCCATGTGTGTGGATCATCCTCTTTATTTTGTGGCAGGGGAGAAT
>JAJQGR010000181.1 GCA_021200345.1 Lachnospiraceae bacterium
CATCAAAGACAGAATAGATCAGATTGGAAAAGCAGTCCGGCCCTACTCCCACCAAAAGCTGCCGGATTCCTCCCCCAAGCCAGCCCCAAAAAGCCATGTACCAGAGGCCGCCCCGGCTATTGCCCCAGCCATAGTTAAAGCGCAAAAGCTCAATGCCGCCAAGCATCTGCCAGACTTCATCAGAAAACTGACAGGCGATCAGAAGTCCCGCTCCCAGAACAGCCATCACAATCAACACTACGGCAGCGTATTTTCTCATCTTTCCATTCTCCAGGCAGTCTCTTTTCCCTGTCTTTTCACGAAAAAGCTCTATAAAATACAGCGCTGCGCATAAAAGAAGAACCACATACCAGCCTTTGAAAAAGAGGAAGCCGTCCATGGAGCCGTCCTCGATCAGATTGAATTCTCCTGCTCCAAATTGATCCAGAAGCTGCCAGAAAATACAGGCTGCCGGCAGTAACATCAGAATCTGAAGGAACCTCAGAAACCCTTTCCTGTCTTCCAGCGACACCATAAAAAGGATCAGCATCAAAACCAGCATAACAGGATACGCCGCTTCGCTGCCCTGACTGACCAGTGTGACAAAAGACAAAAACGCTCCCGCCAGACCGATCAGGCGCTCTGCTCCTTTCCCCAAAAAGCCATAATACAGACTAATACCAGCCGTCACGCTGGCATATCCGCAATACCAGTTATAATGCCCGATGGTAGACAAAAGATGATTATGGTTCCATTCCCAGTTGGTAAGATTCTCATAAACTCCCAGCGGATCCAGGTTCATCCGGTTCAGTACACCAAGCAAAAACACAACTGCCGCGGCAGCCCCTGCGATTTTCCAGAGATACTCCTCTCCGTCATACCATCTGGATACCGCAAAATAAATCCATACAAATAAAAGCTGAGACAACAGTCCCATGTACCAGCCATCATACCCCCAGAACGAAGTCTGTTTATCTTCACTGAACAGAAAGGACAAAACAGATGCCGCCGCAAAGGCCAGCATTGCAATATCTGTGTCAGACCAGGTCCATTTACATGATTTCAGGCAAAAAAGAGTACAGACACTGATCAGGACTACAAACAATAGAGTTCTGTCACGGAAAAAATAATATTTTACGCTTCCGATGGAAATCAAGCCATCCTGCATGTAGAGAGGAAGCACTGCCAGAATCAGCAAAAGATAAATGATAATAAGAAAACTGATGAGCTTTTGCGCCCTTTGCCGCATGATATGATCATCCTCCGACATTTTCGTACTATAATACTGCGCTGTCAAGCACAATGGTGAACGGGCCGTCATTTTCCAATGATACTTTCATGTGCGCCCCAAAGCTGCCGGTTTCCACTATAAAACCTAGGCTACGGCACTGATCAACCGTATATTCATACAGTTCCCTGGCGTGCTCCGGAGAACCTGCCTCAATGAAACTGGGACGAAAGCCCTTTTTACAGTTGGCGTACAGGGTAAACTGGGAAACCAGAAGCAATGTGCCTCCCACATCCTTCAATGCCAGATTTGTCTTGCCCTGAGTATCCTCAAAAATCCGAAGTCCTGTCATTTTGTGTATCATTTTATCGGCAACCTCTCTGGTATCCTCCTGGCACACGCCAATCAATACCAGAAATCCCTTTTGAATGCTTCCGATCCTCTCTCCCTCCACAGACACTTCTGCGTGGGTTACCCGCTGGATGACGAATTTCATTATTTTCCCCTTTTCATTTCAGGCTCTCATTATAAACCGCCCGCTCGCCGCCAATAAATTTAGCCCTGGTACGTGCGGCCACCAGGGGTGCTTCCCCGATTTGAGAGATGGTCAGACGCACCGGCACGGCCACTTCTTTTAAATGCATGCCAATCAGAGTGTGGCCAATATCCAGCCCCGCATCCGCGCGGATTTTTTCCAGCAGAACAGGATCTTTCATGCGGCTGTAAGCCACAGTGGCAAAGGAGCCCCCGGCTTTCTTCTGTGGTACTGCATTTACTTCTTCCGCAAAGGGAACCGCGGCGCGCTCTGCCACAATGGCTCTGTTCAAATGTTCGCAGCACTGGGCGGCCATATACACTCCCCGCTCCTTAAGCGCCGCTTCTATTCCTTCATACAATTCCACTGCGGTACCAGGATCGGAATTTGTACCAATTTTTGCGCCTGTCACCTCACTGGTAGAGCAGCCGATAATCATGATCTGCCCGGATGTAAGCCCGGCAATTTCGCAAAGCTCTTTAGCGGCCTGATAAGCCTGTTCCCTGATTTTCATAAAAAACTCCTGACTGTAATCTTTTCTTTTCCGTTATTCGTGATATAATGAATATATGAATAAAGAAGAATACTCCACAATAAAAGCAAACATTGATCAGCTGCAGTCCAGAATCGACCGCGCTGCTGTCAAAGCCGGACGTGATCCTAAAGAAATCACTCTCTTAGCTGCCACCAAAATGAACAGCGCCGAGCGAGTGCAGGCCGCAATCAGCGCCGGTATCCGCTGCTGCGGTGAAAACAGGGTTCAGGAGCTTTTAGACAAATACGAGCAAAACGCTTACGCCGGCTCCGACCTTCAGTTTATCGGCACTCTCCAAACCAATAAAGTGAAATATCTGATCGGAAAAGTGTCCCTGATTCAGTCCGTTGGCAGCATTCATCTGGGAAAAGCGATCGCAAAAGAAGCGGCCAAAAAAGACATCCGCCAGGATATTCTGATGGAAGTCAATATCGGACGGGAAGAGGCCAAAAGCGGCATTCTGCCAGAAGATCTTTTCTTAGCCGTAGAAGAATTATCTGCTCTGCCCTCCCTGCACATTCGGGGGCTGATGGCCATTCCGCCCATCGCGGACTTCAAAAACGGCAATACTCCCTATTTTCAGCAAATGCGGCAGCTTTATGAAAAGCTGGGGACGCTTCAAAGTCCCAATGTACACATGGATTATCTGTCCATGGGTATGACCGATGATTTTGAGGAGGCCATTGCCTGCGGCTCCAATATGATCCGGCTGGGCACAGCCATCTTCGGAAAACGGAATTATTGAGCCTTATCCTCCGGGAACGCGCTGTCTATGATCTCATCGTCACTGACCTTGTCCGGTTTTATCTTATGAATGATCTCCGGAATCAGATCCAATGCCCTGGAAACATTATCCGTTGTTCTCACATTGATCAGCCTGGTCATCCCATTACTGATCACCAGTACCGCACTGGGGGACATTTTCCCGGTTACGCCTCCGCCCCCGGCGGCTTCCTTTTTGGGATCCGTCGACGCGCCGGCGCCTACGCCCATACCAAAGGAGACATCCACCAGAGGAATGATGATGGTGTCTCCAATCGTTGTCGGCTCTCCCACCACCGTTTTCGTGGATACCAGTCCGTCAATGCCCTGCATCAGGGAGTCAATCATACCGTTTATCTGTTTCTCTGCCATTTTAGATTCTCCTTATCTCAGAAATAAATTGCCTCACTCGTTTATCCGCAATGATTTTCACTGCCGCAGTTACAAAATGGATGACCCGTATTTTTCCGCTGAGTTCAAATTCAACGTCAAGATAAGATTCCATCCATACAGGTTCAAATTCAATGGTTCCTGGAAGATACTCCGCAAAGGCACAGTAGGCTCCGTACAGATAGCCGGTACTCTCCGGCGATCCCGTTCCAAAGACCAGATAGATATTGCATTTCCCCGGTAAAATCGTTTTCAGCGCTTTGAACAGCCTTCCAAGCACATCCGGGTACATTTCCTTATATTGCCACAAAAGAGCGGCGATGGCGGCAAGTTTATTTTCCTCTTTGCTTTCCGCTTTTTGAGTATCCTTACGGGGAGGGCTGTCCTCCCGCAAGGTTTCCAGAGGATACACACTTTCCGCTTTCGGCGACACTCTTTCCTCAGCTGCCGTCACCTTCTCTTCTGTTGGCTGTTTCGTTGACAGCTGCTTTTCCACCGGCTGCCTTTCCACCGGCTGCCTTTCCACCGGCTGCTTTTCCATCGGCTGCTTTTGCGTCGATTGTTTTTCCGGCTTTTTCTTTCCAGCCGGTTTTCTTTTTTCTTTATTATTCTCCGGCTTCCTTTGGCTGTCCTTTTTTTCCTCTTTGGGCTTCAGTAAATCAAACCAGAAGATTTTCACCGACAAATGAGGCTCTTGCGGATAACTGACGCTTATCCGGATAAACGGACGCAGATAAGAGATAAAAGCGCTGACATGCATTTCTTCAGGGTGTTTCGCGCCCTTTGCCCTGTATTTCACAGGTGCAAACAGCACCAGGCACAACACCAGCAGTATCAGCCCCAGAAATACCAGCAATATCACGCCGACGATTTTCAGAATTGTGAGCAAAATTGTGATCACTGCTTCACTCCTAACTGAGCCTCCATAAAATGCGGCAAGCCCTCATACTTTCTCAGGGCATAAATCTGATCCATCACTTCCAGCACCAGCTCGTAAGCTTCCGTTCTGGATCCGGCTATTCCCACCGCGCAGTCTCCCTCCCGCAGTACCCGGGGATTATAATGAAGCATACGCCAGGAATAAATTTCAAGTGTGGAGCCGGTATAAACAAGACAATAATATTTGTCCGGGAGTCTGCCCATACGCAAATCATTCCGCAGTCCGTCCAGATCAAAATCATCGATTGTACTGCCCAAAAGCAGTTTTTGACTGATTCGCATATACCTCTCCTTTTTAGAAACATAAAACGGCAGGAAAAGAATCCTGCCGTTTCAGATCCATAAGGATATACAGCATCCTTTCAACAGGAACCCCTGATCTTTCACGGCAGTGTGCAATGACACTGATCTCCCGGTTCATCAGGTATCCCACAAACCCCTTCTGCGCATTTCTATATACTCATGATAGGCTTTCTCCACAATCTGCTTTTCGTTTGGAAAACGTAACAGGTGGTAAGCCTCATGATACTTATAGAAACCGGAGTCTACAAAAAATTCCTCGCGTTGTGGCTTGCTATAATAGCTTTCCGCAGACATTAAAAACCAATGAACTTCTTTTGATACAGTATCTTCCGGAACCATAAAAGTATATTCACTCTTATCCACATACTTTCTGATGGTGCCCCTGGCACCGGTTTCCTCTAATACCTCTCTCAAGGCGGTTTGTTCGAACGTCTCGCCTTCTTCTACAGTTCCCTTTGGCAATACCCATCCCTCATATTTGTTGTGATAATTCTTGTACAACAGAAGGATTTTTCCTCTGAAAATAACCACACCGCCACAGCTTGTTGCCTGAAGCATAAGCAGCACCTCCTGTATTTGGTGGGTCGTTGCGACTTATAATTAGTATAGTCTATCCATCAACTCTTTGCAAGAGAAAAATAAACGCTGGAATTGATTTAATATAAATCCGCGTCAGACGCGAAAGCAATATATCCTCTATACGCCTCATAAATGTCAATCTTGGAGGTTGCCTCCCAGGGAGCATGCATACTTAAAACCGGAACACCACTATCGATCACATTCATACCATATTTAGCCAGAACGTACGCAATGGTGCCGCCTCCGCCCACATCGACTTTTCCCAGTTCAGCAGTCTGGAAAGAAACATCCTCTTTCTCAAAAATACCGCGCAGATGAGCTACGTACTCCGCGTTGGCATCGTTGGATCCGCTCTTTCCCGCTCTGCCGGTAAATTTATTCAGTACAATGCCATGTCCGAAGAAAGCCGCGTTTTTGGGCTCAAAGCAGCTGGCATACAATGGGTCAAAGGCCGCGGAAACATCGCTGGAGAGCATACAGCTTCTCTGCAGGCAGCGTCTCAGATCCAGGGCCGAATATCCCCCGCAAAGCTCCAAAAGCTCCGCAACCGCATTTTCAAAGAACAGGCTACTCATGCCAGTGGCTCCCACGCTGCCGATCTCTTCCTTGTCCACCAGCAGGCAGCACACAGTCTTTTCTGTGATTCCCAGATCCAGCATGGCCTTCAGGGAAGTGAAAGCGCAGACTCTGTCATCCTGGCCGTAGCCCAGGATCATACTTCTGTCAAAACCGGCCTCTCTGGCCTTCCCCGCAGGAACTATCTCCAGCTCAGCGGAAAGGAAATCCTCCTCCTCAATATCATACTGCCGCTTTAAGATCTCAAGGATGCCCTTCTTAACCGCGTCTCTCTCCGGAGTGTTTTTCTCTTTTTCAGTGTCTTTTCCTTCTTCTCCGTCCTTTTTGGCCTCGATTTTCAAAGGGCGGCTGCCCACAATCAGATCCATGGCCTCTCCGTTGATCACCTGTCCGGCAGTCTTTTTCATCTGCTCCTGGGCCAGATGAATCAGAATGTCCGAGATAAAGAAAACCGGATCATCCTCATCCTCCCCGATATTCACAATCACCGTGGTCATGTCTTTTTTAACTACCACGCCATGGATCGCCAGAGGCATCGCGACCCACTGATACTTTTTAATCCCGCCATAATAATGAGTGTCCAGATAGGCAAACTCCTTATCCTCATAGAGAGGATTCTGCTTCACATCCACTCTCGGGGAATCAATATGCGCTCCCAGAATGTTCATTCCTTCCGGCAAAGGCTTGGTGCCAATCTGAAACATGGCGATGGACTTATTCATATGAACATAATAGACCTTATCGCCCACAGAAAGACTTCTGCCCTCCTCCATGGCCTGCTGCAGGGAAATATAACCCGCACGCTCAATTGCTTCTACCGTTTCATCAATGCACTCCCGCTCCGTCTTGCCATTGTCAAGAAAGCGACGGTATTCCTCCGACAGCACGTTGACTTTATCCAGCGTTTCCTCATCATATTTATTCCAGATATTTTTCTGTTCCATGATGTCCTCCTTGTTGTATCAGATATCTTCAGTCATCAATGATAACTTTTTATTTTCTCAATGTCAACTGTTTGCGCTCTTAATTTCCCCCGTTCAAAACCCGGCCAAGATACGCTCCATACAGTAAGATATACATCGTAAAGTAAAGCCAGAACATGATAATAATGATAATACTCAGGCTGCCATAGTAGGAAAAGTCATTGAAATAATCCACATAGATGGAAAATCCATAGGAAAAAACAGTGCAGCAGGCCGCCGCCAGAAAGCCCGGCATAAGCTGCCTTTTGATTTGCATTTTTCTGTTCGGCAAAAAGGTGTACATCAAAGTAAACACCCCTCCCAGCAACAGGATGGCCAGGATAAAGCGATAGCTTAGAAAGTGCTGATATACTTCCAAAATCGACGGGAAATCCGCGAACAGGAAATTGATAATACTCTGACCAAAAACGCCTACCA
>JAJQGR010000291.1 GCA_021200345.1 Lachnospiraceae bacterium
CCAACCTTTATCAGAGATTTCCCGCTAGCCATGGTGTTGTCCGGGTAGTCTTCTAAAGTGGTAATCCCAGAAACAACGCTGTTCTTACCAATCGTAACACCATTTGGAATGACAGATTTCTCGCCGACGCACACCAGACCCTGATTGTAAATATGCGGATGCGTCTCATTCGGGACTTCCTCGCCAACGCCGATCACCACATTGCTGCCAATCACCACGTCCTCAGCAATCACGGACTTGTTGATCTTCGTATCAGCGCCGATGACGGTATGGTTCATAATAATGGAATCCCTGACAACCGCTCCTTCCTCAATGGTCACGTCACACCCGATCACGGAATTGTAAACCTCTCCATAAATGGAAGAGCCCTCGCCTACAATGGACTTCTCAGCAACACCCTTCTCTCCGATATACTGCGGGGCAAGCACCTTGGAATCGGTATAAACCTTCCAGTATTCCTCATACAGATTAAATTCCGGGACCAGATCAATCAGCTCCATATTCGCTTCCCAGTATGAGCTCAGAGTTCCTACATCCTTCCAGTATCCTCTGAATTCATAAGCAAATAACGGCTCTTTCTTTTCATGTACATAAGGAATGACATGCATTCCAAAATCCAGGTTCGGCTGACTCTTGTTGGCAAGCAGCGCCTCTTTCAAAACGCTCCAGTTAAAGATGTAAATACCCATGGATGCCAGATTGGAGCGCGGGTTTTTGGGTTTCTCCTCAAAGTCTACGATCTGTCTGTTTTCGTCGGTGATCATGATACCGAAGCGGCTGGCCTCCTCCCACGGAACAGGCATTACTGCAATGGTCGCCGCCGCGTTATTTTCCTTATGGAAGTCCAGCATCACCTCATAGTCCATCTTATAGATATGGTCGCCTGAAAGGATCAGGACATAATCGGGGTTGAAGCTGTCGATGTAATCAATATTCTGAAAAATAGCGTTGGCAGTGCCGGTATACCATTCGGTATTCGCACTCTTTTCATACGGAGGAAGCACACTGACTCCGCCGATATTTCTGTCCAGGTCCCAGGGTATGCCGATACCGATGTGACTGTTCAGTCGTAATGGCTGATACTGGGTCAGTACGCCGACCGTATCTATGCCGGAATTAATGCAGTTGCTCAGGGGAAAGTCAATAATCCTATACTTTCCACCGAAAGAAACCGCCGGTTTTGCAACCTTCGTTGTCAGCACGCCGAGACGACTACCCTGTCCGCCGGCCAACAACATCGCAATCATTTCTTTCTTTACCATGTTATCACCTCATCCAGTCCGTTTTTGCTGCCGGCCACACCTTAACCGGCAAAGCCCTCGTGCCGGTCATGACGTGACATACAGCTATTTTCTTGAAACAGGGGGCATCAACCCTTGAACGCCCGCGTTCAAAGGTCTCTGGAAGGATTTGCCCGATTTCAGTGAGTTGATTATACCATACTCCTCCAAAAAAGTGAATAGAATTTGCCTTTGAATCCAAACTTTTTTGTGGATTTTTTGTGTGTTTAGCACTATTTTACAATTTGTCCTGTTATTTTTTTGGCAATTTTTACTTTCGTTTTTCATTCCCATTTATTTTTACGTGGAAAATATGTTGGAATTGCCGTCCGCGGCGGGCAATTGTGAAATCTTCATCCACACTTCTGATTGTAATTTCCGGCGTTTGGCGCTATAATAAAGGCAATGCTTACAGCCGCTTTCCGCTTACGAATCCTTCTGCATGATAAAAAGGCGACGGACGCAGTATATTAATTTCATGAGGGACACATTATGTATCAAATAGATTTTCATACGCCTGCACACATTTATTTCTGCGGGATCGGCGGCATCAGCATGTCCGGTCTTGCGGAAATTTTACTGGAAAGGGGATTTCAGATTTCCGGCTCCGACATGAAAGCCTCACCTCTGACAGAACGTCTTTCAAAGGCCGGCGCAAAGGTATTGATCGGGCAAAAAGCGCAGAATATTACCCCGGACATCGACTGTGTCGTATTCACCAGCGCGATCCACAGGGATAACCCGGAATATCTGGAAACCGAAAGGCTTCATCTTCCCATGCTGAGCCGGGCGGAGCTTTTAGGGCAGTTCATGCGCAATTACTCCTGTCCCATCGCCGTCTCCGGCACCCACGGCAAAACCACCACTACCTCCATGATCTCCGAGATCATGATGGCGGCGGACACGGATCCCACGCTCTCCATCGGCGGAATGCTGGATTCCATCGGCGGCAACATCCGCATCGGTTCCGGCCCTTATTTTGTGGCGGAGGCCTGCGAATATACCAACAGTTTTTTAAGCATGTATCCTAAGATCGCGCTGATTTTAAATATAGAAGAGGATCATCTGGATTTCTTTAAGGATCTGGAGGATATCCGCCGCTCTTTCCGGCTTTTTGCGGGCAAGGTGCCGGCGGATGGAACGCTGATCATCAACGGGGACATTGAGAATTATGAAAAACTGACTCAGGATCTGTCCTGTCAGATATGCACTTTCGGCACCGCCTCCTCCAACGATTATTATCCTCTTGACATCTCCTCACTGGGGGAGAAAGGGGAAATAGCCCACATCATGACGCCGGGCGGCGCGGTGGAGATCCGGCTGCGGATTCCGGGCAGACACAATATTTATAACGCCATGGCGGCCCTGGCGACGGCGGATCAATTACAAATCGACCCCGCCATTACCCTGAAAGCCCTCAGAAACTTTGAGGGAAGCAGACGAAGGTTTGAGTACAAGGGTACTTTCAACGACGTCACCGTCATCGATGATTACGCTCATCATCCCACGGAAATTGCCTCCACACTGACTGCCGCCGCTGACTGTCCCCACAACAGGCTCTGGTGCGTCTTTCAGCCCCATACCTACTCCCGGACCAAGGCGCTGATGGAGGATTTTGCCCGTGCTCTGGCCAAGGCGGACGTGGTGGTGCTTTCAGACATCTATCCGGCCAGGGAAACGGACAATCTGGGAATCAGCTCCGCCGATCTGCAGCAAAGAATTGCGGCGCTGGGCACGGAATGCTATTATCTTCCGGATTTTGAATCCATCGAAAAATTTCTGGCAAAAAAATGTATCCACCAGGATATGCTCATTACCATGGGAGCGGGAGACATCGTAAAAGTGGGCGAAGCGCTCGTTCAAAAATAGGCTGTCCACAATTCCACAGGGGAGGAATTTGTCGAATCCACAGGTTTATCCACACATCACGAAAAAAAATCCTGTTTCCAATTGGAAAATGTTGTGCTATGATGTGGGTAACTTTGAAAAGAGCAGGTGTCTCCATGAATACATGCGTTCAGCTCGCCTCCCAGTCCGAGGTGACCGTGATTCCCAATACTGTCATTGACCAGATCCTGACGGAAGCTAATGAGCTTCAGTTGAAGGTGTATCTGTATATTCTGCGCCACCAGGCGGATTCTGATCTGCTTCAGATCTCAAAAATGGCGGATTTTTTTAATGAGACCGAAAAGGACATCCGGCGCGCTGTCAAATTCTGGGAAACCAAAGGAATCTTTGTACTGGCGGAGGATGAGCCACAAGACCGAAATCCTGCCGGTGCGCCCGTGCAGCCTCCGGCCGTTCCCGCCCGTCCCAGGCTTTCCAGAGACCAGATCCATCAGCTGTCCACGGACAAGGAATTTTCGGAGCTGATGTTTCTGTCCGAATCTTTCATCGGAAAGCCATTGACCAGCCGGGATCTGGAGTCTCTGCTTTTCATCACCAAAGACCTGGGATTCTCCAGTGAACTTCTGGAGTACCTTCTGGAATACTGCGCCGCACAGAATAAAAAGAATTTTAAATACGTGGAATCCGTGGCCATCGCCTGGGCTTCCCAGGGCATTACCACCGCCCAAGAGGCAAAGGAGCAAAACCAGGCTCACAACCAGAGAATCTACAGTGTTATGAACGCTCTGGGCAAGAAAAGTGAGCCTACCCCCGCGGAGATCGCTTATATCCAGCGCTGGTACCAGGAATATATGATGGAGGCGGATGTGATTAATGAGGCCTGCCGCAGAACGGTACTGGCCACGGACAAAAACCGTTTTCAATATGCGGACAAGATCCTGCTCTCCTGGTCTCAGGCCGGCGTGCACAGTGTGCCGGATATTGCGAAAGCGGACAACGCTTATTCCAGGAAGCGTCACCCTGCCCCCCGCAGAGCCGCCCAGCCTGCCTACGCTGCCAACAATCCGTTTTTGCAGCATACCCAGTCTGACACCGACTATGACAAACTGGAAAAGCTCCTTTCATAACAGGATCTGATTTCACAATGATGAACCCCAAAGGAGGCCGCTCACTTGCCCACAGACCCAGGCCCTTTACAGACAATTGCAAAAGAATACGAGGATCTGCGTCTTCGAAATGAGAAGCTGCAGGCCCGCAGGCAGGCTGAAATCTTTCAAAAGCTGCCTGAGTGCCGCGCCATTCATGAACAGATGATCTCTCTGAGCATGGAGCACGCCATGAGAGATCTTTACGAAGAAACAGAAAAGGATACAGAATATCCTGCCCGGATGCGGGAACTGCGAAGCCGGAAAGGAAGGATCCTTTCTGATGCCGGTTATCCCCCGGACTATCTGGAACCCATCTACCGCTGTCCTGTCTGCCAGGACAAGGGCTTTGTGGACGGGAAACCCTGCTCCTGCTATGAGCGGCGGCTGAGGGAAGCACGTTTTGCCCAGTCCGGGATTCAGAAGCTTCTGGAAACACAGAATTTTTCCACGCTGAGTGACCGCTATTACGAAGGGGAGGATCTGGTGCGTTTTCAGAAGGCGGTGACCGCCTGCCGGGAAATGACGGCTCATTTTGACTCCCGCAAGGATAACCTGCTTCTCTACGGAACTGTAGGCTGCGGCAAATCCTTTTTATCCGGCTGTGTAGCCAAGGAACTGCTGGATCGGGGGTATTCCGTGATTTATTTCAGCGGAACCGCTCTTTTTGACATTCTTTACCATGATTCTCTTTACAACGGTGTACGGGATCTGTACAATTATGACCTGGTCATCATCGACGACCTGGGTGCGGAAATGACAAACAGCTTTGTAACTACCGCGCTTTTTACTTTTATCAACGAAAGAGTGCTGCGCCAGAAAGCGACGATCATCTCCACCAACTTGAATCTGTCTGAGATCCGGGACCGGTATTCCGACAGGATTGCCTCCCGGCTTGTCCAGAATTTTAAAGTATTAAGGCTTTCCGGGCCTGACATCCGGATTTTGCAGCGAATACAACATGAAAGTGAGGACTAAGCAGTGGCTATTGCCGAAGAAGAACGCAACCTGAATACCATACCCGTGGGGACTCTGGGCATCATCGCACTGAGAAGCTGTGAATCTTTGAGCCAGAAAGTGGACGCCTATCTGGTGAAATGGAGAGAGGAAAGAGAGAGTGAACACAAGGACAGTCTGCCTTTCGCCGGTTATCAAAGGGAGACCTATCTTCTGAAAGCCAACACCCCCCGTTTTGGTTCCGGAGAGGGCAAGGGCGTCATCCTGGAATCCGTTCGCGGCTACGATCTTTACATCATGGTGGATGTGACCAATCACAGTATGACCTACTCCCTGTTTGGGGATCAAAATCACATGTCCCCGGATGACCATTATCAGGATCTGAAGCGTATCATTGCCGCTGTGGGAGGGAAGGCCAGACGGATCACTGTCATCATGCCCTATCTGTATGAAAGCAGACAGCATAAAAGAAGCGCCAGGGAATCCCTGGACTGCGCCATCGCCCTGCAGGAGCTGGTGCACATGGGTGTGGATCACATCATCACTTTCGATGCCCATGATCCCCGGGTACAGAACGCGATCCCGTTAAACGGCTTCGAGACGGTGCCGGCCAGCTATCAGTTTATCAAAAATCTGTTGCGCCATGTAAGGGATCTGCAGATTGATGCCGCCCACATGATGGTAATTTCCCCGGACGAGGGCGGTATGAAGCGCGCCATCTATGTGGCCAACGTGCTGGGTCTGGACATGGGAATGTTTTATAAACGCCGGGACTACACTCATGTAGAAAACGGCCGCAATCCCATTCTGGCCCATGAGTTTCTGGGCTCTGATGTGGCGGGCAAGGATATGATCATCATAGATGACATGATTTCCTCCGGTGAATCCGTCCTGGAGGTAGCCGCCGCCCTGAAAGCGCGCAAAGCCGCCAGAATCTTCATCTTTGCCACTTTCGGCCTGTTTACCAATGGACTGGAAGCTTTTGACAAAGCCTACGAGGACGGCATCATCACCCTGGTGCTGACCACCAATTTGATTTATCAGAAACCGGAGCTTCTGCAGAAGGAGTGGTACCTGAGTACCGACCTGAGCAAGTATATCGCTTATCTGATTGACACGCTGAACCACGATTCTTCCATCAGCGAGCTGCTGAACCCGGTGGCAAGAATTCACCGGGTGGTGGCGCGGTATCGGGCCGGGGAAGAAATTTAGGAAAAGTGTTTTATCGAAAAATTATAAGGAAACAGAATGGAAAGGGGCTGTGATGTTACAGCCCCTTATTCTTATTCAAGAAATTCTTTCAGCAGCCGGTTCACCATCGCCGGATCGGCCTTGCCCTTCATGGCCTTCATGGTCTGTCCCACCAAAAAGCCCAGGGCTTTCTGCTTGCCGCCCTTATAATCGGATACGGACTGGGGATTCTTCTGCAGCACATCTTCCACAACTTTTCTCAAAAGTCCCTCGTCGCCAACAGTCTTTAACCCCTTTTCTTCTACATAGCTGACCGGATCCATATTTTCCTCAAACATGACCTCAAATACCTCCTTGGCCACGGAGTTGTTGATGGCCTTCTGCTCTGTCAGGTCAATCAGCTTTGCCAGATTTTCCGGGCTGAATCTCAGCTGAGATGCGTCCATGTTTTTCTCCCGGCACAGGCGCAGGGTCTCTCCCATAAGCCAGTTGGACACCTGCTTTGGTTTTCCGCAGATGGCCGTGGCAGCCTCAAACAGATCCGCCAGAGCCTTTTCACCGGTCAGAATCTCAATGTCGTATGCCGGCAGGGCAAACTCTCTGGCATAACGGGCCATCTTTTCCTCCCGAAACTCCGGCTGTCTGCTCCTGATTTCCAGTAAAAAGGCATCGTCCACCTGCACCGGCGTCAGATCCGGGTCCGGGAAATAGCGGTAATCCTGGGCATCCTCCTTGCTGCG
>JAJQGR010000178.1 GCA_021200345.1 Lachnospiraceae bacterium
GCTTTATGCGGCCTGCAAGGTATTTTCCTTTTATTTAACTGTCAAACTCCCGAATCATTTTGTTGACATTTAACAAAACCTGATTTATGATGTGTTTTGTCAATAAGGACTGTAACTCTTCGTGAGGCATAACCGAAGCTTGACTTCGTATTTGTTGTGCTGATCTGAGGAGTTTTTTTATTGCATGGAGGTCGTATGTTTCATTTTTCAGTCAAAAAAAAGAATTGCATTATTTCCCCTGTTTCCGGACGGTTCCTTGATATCACAGAGGTTTCCGACGAAACTTTCTCTTCCAAGCTTATGGGGGATGGGATTGCGGTCATTCCTAAGGATAACGTCATCAAAGCCCCCTGCGATGGTACGATCACCATGCTGTTTCGTACATATCACGCTCTGGGCATTACCATGAAAGACGGGACAGAGCTTTTGATCCACATTGGCATTGACACGGTAAACCTGAATGGCAAGGGATTTTCAGCTTTCAAGAAGGAAAATGACAAAATCCGGGCCGGAGAACCGCTCATCCGCTTTGATGAGGGATATCTTGATGATAAGAATCTGGATATGACCACAATGGTCATTTTATCCGGAGCCAACGCGGACAGCTGGAAAAAATGCAGCGCCTCCGATCTGGTGCAGGCGGGAGACCCCATTTTTGAAAGGATCTGAATAAAGAGGTTGTACCATGAAACTGATAAAAAAGATCAATAATAATTTTGCTCTGGCTCAGGATTCCAAAGGGGAACAAATGATTGCCGAAGGAAAAGGAATCGGTTTTATGAAAATGCCCTGTGATCTGCAGGATTATGGAATGGTCACAAGAACATATTACAGCTTTGACAGCAAATATCTGGACCTGATCAATGACCTTCCTCTGGAGGTAATTGATCTGGCCAGTGAGGTCTACGACTATCTGCTGAAAAAACTGGATTGTCCCATCAATCCCAACCTGCCCTTTATCCTGGCGGATCATATCAGCTTCACGATAGAAAGGATGCAGAAAAATATTTCCTATACCTTTCCGATGTATTATGAGCTCAAGTGTCTTTATCCCGTTGAATATGAAGCCTCTTTATACGCGGCAAAGCTGGCAGACAGCTATCTGCATATCCACCTGCCTGAAAATGAACTCGCCGGTATTATTCTAAACATCGTGAACGCCGAAATGGACCTGGGCTCCGTAAAACAGGCGGAGCTGGTGGATGACTGGGTCTCCAGGCTGGTGGAAATCATCGAGACCTCGTCAGGCATCACCATCTCCAGGGAAGGGTTTAACTTTTCACGCTTTGTGTCCCATGTCAATTACCTTTGCAGGAGAATCACAGGCCTTGATGAGAAACTCAATTCCCAGAATGTCCAGATGTATGAAGAAATGGCCAGGGAATATCCCGTCGACAGCGACTACGTCGAAAAGTTTGCGGCTTATTTAAAGGAAAAATACAAGCTTACCCTGGACACAGAAGAAAAGCTCTATCTCCTATTGCATGTCAATCGGCTTTGCAGCAGGGAATTACAGTAAAGGATAAAAATATTGGCCTTTCATTATAAATAAGGCCATCATTCACAGTTAAAAAATCATTGTACACAGCAATATATTGTGCGCAGATATATTGTTTGATAAATATTTCACAGGAGGGAAAATTTATGTCAGGTAAATACGAAGAGCTGGTCAGCAATATTACAAGGCTGGTCGGTGGAAAGGAAAATGTGGCCGGTTTTGAGCACTGTGTGACCCGGCTGCGCTTTGACTTAAAGGACAAGGGGCTGGCGGATTCCGAAGCCATCGGCAAAATCGGAGGAATCAGCGGTATCCGCTGGCTGAACAATCAGCTGCAGGTCATCGTAGGGCCCGATGTGGGCGAGGTCTATGACGCCATCTGCGAAAGAGACGGCTACCGCAAGGCCAAGGCCATCGAGGAAAATCTGGATCAGCCCGCGGAGGAAAAACCCAAAAAGAAAGGATTCTCCTGGTTTCTGGAGGAAGTTTCCGGCGCAGTATTCCCGGCTGTCACCGTCATCATCGCCACCAGCTTCATCAGTCTGTTTGTCACTATCCTGGAAATGTGCGGCGTAAGCTCAGAATCTGGCACCATCCAGCTGCTGTCCCTGGTTGCGGACTGTGGTCTGTATTTCCTGCCCGTATTTGTGGGTGCAAGCGCGGCAAGAAAGTTCGGCGGCAATACAATGCTGGGCATGCTGTTAGGCGCCATGATGCTCAGCCCCACCTTTACCTCCATGGTGTCCGCAGGCGAGTCCTTAAGCATCTACGGTCTGCCCGTGACCATGGTGGATTATTCCAGCAATTTCCTGCCGGTGCTGCTGGCCGTGGCCGTAATGGTCCCCGTGGAAAAATTCTTTAAGAAAATCATTCCGACTGCGGTAAAAGGCATTCTGGTTCCATTCCTGACGATGATGGTCATGATTCCTCTGACCTTCTGTCTGTTAGGACCTATCGCCTCCATCATCGGAGGATATCTGTCAGAGGGTCTGATCTGGCTCACTGAGACCTTCGGATTTGTCGGCATCGCCATCATCACTGCTGTCTGCCCGCTCTTTATTATCTGCGGTATGCATATGACACTGGTGGTATACGCTGTGACTTTATTTGTTACCCAGGGCTACGAGACCACCGTTTTTGTAGCCGGTATCATCTGCACCTGCGTGGAATGCGGCATCATGCTGGCAGTCATGCTCAGATCAAAGAACACAGAGCTGAAGTCCACTGCCGGTGCGGCTCTTGTCTGCGCCTTTGGCAGCGGCACCACAGAACCCGCCCTTTTTGGTGTGACGCTTCGCAGTAAGTGGTCCATCGCCGCTATGATTATCGGCGGCTTCGCCGGAGGTTGTGTTGCCGGAATCGGACACGCTGCCGCGTACACCGCCTGCTACAGCGCCATCTGGAACCTGGTCGCCTTTATCCCGGGCGGCGTTGCCAACGTAGTATGGATGGTCTGCGCCTGTATCGTAGGCTTTGTGGTTGGTTTCGCGTTTATGTTTGCTACTTTCAAGGAAGGAGATTTCGCAAATGAGTAAGTATTCCAAAATGTTTTCCCCGCTTCTGTTACCGGACGCTGGCGTGATTTTAAAGAACCGCATGGAGGTGGCTCCCAGCAGCCCGGTCTTCATCCAGGGCCCGGAGCCCTATCCCGCGGAGCGCATGATCCGTCACTATGCGCATCTGGCAGAAACCGGCGCCGGTCTGATCACGGTTCACCTGATTACATGGGATGGAAAACCGCTGCCAGCCACAACAGAAAATGTGGTATTATCCGGCCATCTGGCAGGAATGGATCTGTTTGACACCCGCTGCTCTCATTATTTCGCCCAGCTGGCGGAAGCGGTGCACTTTTACGGTTCCAAAATCATCGTGCGCGTGACTGTTCACGGTCCGGATGGCTATGGAATTGCCAATACCCCATCCAGATACATTCCTCACAACATGACCCATCCCCACATGGAGAAGGAAATGACCAAGGAAATGCTGGAGGAATCCGTGGCTCAGCTGGTGAAGGTCTGCAAGAAGCTGAAAGAATATGGCTTTGACGGTGTGTTCCTGCACGCCGCTTATCGGATGACCCTGTTAGGACGCGCTCTTTCCCCGGCGGACAATAAACGGACAGACGAATTCGGCGGCTCTCTGGAAAACCGCTGCCGCTTCCCCTTCTATGCCTGTGATGAAATCAAGAAGGCCTGCGGCAAGGATTTCATCATTGAAATGAGCATTTCCGGGGAAGATCCCACAGAAGAAGGAAAGTGGACGCTTGACGACACCGTACGCTTCATGGAAATGGCCCAGGGAAAGGTTGACATCCTGCAGCCCAGAGTCTGGGAAATCGATCACACCAGTATCATCGGCTATGATCCCAATCCAAGACCCTTTGCCTATATGGCCGCGGCGGCCAAAAAAGCCAACTCCACCGTCGTGGTCTCCGCGGTCAACGGTTTCCTGGATCCGGACGCCTCCGAGGCAACTCTGGAAAACGACGAGGCTGATCTGATCGCCATGGCCCGGGGCTGGATCTGCAACCCCGATTACGGTACAAAGCTGCTCAACGACAAGGCCGATGAGATCGTTCCCTGCATCCGCTGCAATAAGTGCCTGCTTGCTTCCAACGACGCCATCCCTGTCAGCGTATGCTCCGTCAATCCCCGTTTCTGCCTGGAAGACCGGCTTGACAGCATGATTCCAAAGAACCCCATCAAGCGTAAGGTTGCCGTCGTTGGAGGCGGCCCCGCCGGCATGGAAGCGGCGTTAAGCGCCCTGGAGCAGGGACATGACGTCACCCTGTATGAAAAATCAGATTCCCTGGGCGGATTGCTGAAAATCGCAACGGTAGCGGACTTCAAATGGCCTCTCAGAGATTTCAAGAATTATCTGGTCAACAAGACGCTGAAATCTGACGTGAAGCTCTGCCTGAACACAGAAGCCACTCCGGAGGGTCTGAAAAAGGAAGGCTACGATGTGGTCATTACAGCCATCGGCGCCCATCCTATCATTCCGCCCGCTTTCCGGACCGGCGGCAAAAATGTGATCACCGCCGCGGAAGCCTACCTGCATCCTGAAAAGGTTGGAAAGAAGGTCGTGGTTGTAGGCGGCGGCGAGGTGGGCGTGGAGACAGCCCTCTATTTCAATGGTCTTGGCAGCGAGACTACCATCATTGAAATGCAGGAGATGCTCATGCCCCTGACCTCTTTCGAGCATTACTATTATATGATCGAATGTGAATGGGAATCCAGAGATCATTTCCATATCATGGTAAACACAGCAGTCAACGCGGTAACCGAAAATGGTGTGGAGTGCACCACAGACGGGGAAAAATCCTTTGTGGAAGCTGATACGATCATCTTATCCATCGGCTACAAGCCGGACGTGAACGAGGTCATGGCATTCGCTGACTCCGCCACCCGGTTCTTCCAGGTGGGAGACTGCCTGAAAGCCCGCTCTGTGCAGACCGCCATGCGGGAAGGATTTTCTGTGGGATCCACACTTTAAACTCCTTTCATCTACCCTTATGAAAGAAAGAATCAGGATCAAGCGTCCTGATTCTTTCTTTATTAGGTGCCCTACTCCGGATATTCTTCTAAAGCCCAGGGCAGCATAACGCTCATATCCACCGCCAGATCCCCATTGTAAATCATAACAGGGATCTGTTCCTCCAGTCCATGGATGGCAGGACCGTCCTTTTCATTCATGGCTTCAAAAATGTATATCAGAACTTTTCTGCGCCGCAGGTCCACCATCCAGTACTCTCTCACTCCGGCCTGACGGTACTTCGTCTTTTTGATCAGCATGTCTTTCATTTTAGTGGATGGGGACAGCACCTCAATGAGGAAATCCGGCGCCCCGTAAATTCCCCATCTTTTCACCTTGTCCCGGTCGCACAGGATCCCCACATCCGGCTGCACCATGGTCCGGTTGTCACAGTCCAGGCGTACATCCACCGGCGCCACAAAGGGCAGACAGCTTCCTTTGTGATCTGTAATATAATTGGCAATCTGCCTGTAAATCTCACCTACTGCCCGCTGATGCATAAATCCCGGTGCTTCCATGTCAAAAAAGAAGCCGTCGATCAGCTCCACCCGCTGATCATCCGGAAGCGCATAGTAGTCCTCAATCGTATACTCGCCCTGCTCCTTTTTGCCATACTGAAGCGCTGCCTCCGAGACCATCTGCGCGGACAGTTCTTTCAATGCTTCCTCATAAGATTTTGCTTTCTCTTCCTTTGAGGATTCCATATCCATAAAGATACCCCCATTCTTTTACTAATATTTCGGGTAGACCTGTCCCTTGAAGCAAGTATAACACATATTGTTTTTTAAGGTGGTCGTTATATCGTTTTTTCTAAAATTTTTCCACCTGTGCGGTTGCAATTCACAGCTGGAAATTTTTTTACTTTTACATCCGCAATGATTCTTTACACAGACTATAGATAATCAACACTCAAACAGCCATATTTTTCATTGACACACTACACAAAAAGCGGTATAGTGGAAGAGAAAAATCTGGCATAATGTCCAAATTTTTACTACATAATGAATTGGAGTGTTTGACATGTATCAGGATGATTACAGGCGTTGGCTGTCCGCCAGTCTGGAGGACGCGGATTTAAAGCCCGAGCTTCAGAGAATCGCGGGAAATGATGATGAAATCAAGGATCGCTTTGCGGTAGCGCTGAAATTTGGCACTGCGGGTCTTCGCGGCGTGCTGGGTGCCGGCACCAACCGCATGAATATTTACGTGGTACGTCAGGCCACACAGGGTCTGGCCAACTGGGTAAAGACCCAAGGCGGCAATCAGCTGGTGGCCATCAGCTACGACAGCCGTTTAAAGAGTGATGTTTTCGCCAAGACCGCCGCAGGGGTGCTTGCCGCCAATGGCATCAAGGTCAGAATCTATGACGCGCTGATGCCCGTTCCGGCACTTTCCTTTGCCACCCGCTACTATCAGTGCAACGCCGGTATCATGGTGACCGCCTCCCACAATCCGGCTAAATACAACGGGTATAAGGCCTACGGGCCCGATGGCTGCCAGATGACCGATGACGCCGCCGCCATTGTCTATGCTGAAATTCAAAAAACCGATGTGCTCACGGGAGCAAAATATATCTCCTTCGCCGAAGGCGTGGAAAACGGTCTGATTCGTTTCGTGGGCGATGACTGCAAGAAAGCTTTCTATGAAGCCATCGAAGCCCGTCAGGTTCGTCCGGGTCTGTGCAAGACTGCGGGACTCAAGCTGGTCTACAGTCCCTTAAACGGTTCCGGTCTGGTCCCTGTCACTCAGGTGCTCAACGATATCGGTATTGAGGATATCACCATTGTACCGGATCAGGAATATCCCAACGGCTATTTTACCACCTGCAGCTATCCCAACCCGGAGATTTACGCCGCCCTGGAGCAGGGCCTGAAGCTGGCGGAGCAGATCGGCGCCGACCTGATGCTGGCCACTGACCCTGACGCGGACCGCGTTGGCATCGCCATGAAATGTCCGGACGGCTCCTATGAGCTCGTCAGCGGCAACGAGATGGGCGTCCTGTTAC
>JAJQGR010000072.1 GCA_021200345.1 Lachnospiraceae bacterium
TATGCTGCTTGGCTCCTGAGTACCATGTTTTGAGAAAAACGACGGAAGTCAGGTAATATACAGCAGTCTCACAGAAAATGCAAGGGAAATTCTTCTCCGAAGCATATTTTATGTATTCAGATAATTTTCCAAAGCGTTGATTTTATGCGTTACATTTTGCTGGATAATCAAAGCATAAATAGACGGTGCAACGTTCTTCTGGAGAAGCTGATTTTGCTCTTTGAATTCTTTAACCAGCTTTTTCGCACGAGCTGAACTGAAATCCACACGTTTTAACAGGCAACACACAATAATAATGTAATCCACCAGAGAATAAAGAGTAATGTTTTGTATACCGGTTTCCTTTTCCACCCACTTTTTTAATACGGAATTAATTTTTCTGTCTTTAAAGCGCGTGTCAAAAATAATATTATTATGTGCTACTGCATTGCGCAGAGACTTTATTGTATACAGCATACTGCTAAGCAAATTACGATTTGTGTCTATCGAGTTGTCAAACATATCCAACTGAAGCATAATATGTTCCCGCATAGATTCATTAAGACATTCAAAAAAACTGGCGAGATCACTGAGGTATAAAATTTCGAACACCACCCAAAGAGGCACATCCTCACCACGGTTATAAAAATGACGAACCATCTGATTATCCTTTCCCTCTTCGTCATGAAACCGGGTGGATAGCTTTGAATATACAGAGTTCCGCAACCGAAGTCGCTTAGACTGTAACTTCGTATTTGCCGCATTATCGCACATGCGCTCTTTATATACATAATCGAATGTACCAATCTTTAACCGATTAACAGATGCATTACATACGATATTTTTTATAGCTGTTTCAATGAACATTAAGTCAGAATACAGAGCGGCTTTCATATTGTTGTCATATTCAATTACGGCAACAACCTCACTAAAATCAGTATAAGGAATCTGACTGTTTTTATTTCTGATAAAACGATAGCCCTTATATCCATGATAATAGCCATAGCTGACCAGTTGCTGTTTTTGGTAACTACCGCTGATCTTGATATCGCAATCATTTCTTAAATGTCGCATTAAGCCATTGATTGTCTGGGGTGCGCTCATTAGAACTTCCTTTCTTAGAAGAACGGGCTAATTATAACAGGGAAATGACAGGGTGTGAGATACCGGTTCCCTGCCCGGGAAGCTACTCCTCCATCAAGCCTTTCAGCGTTTCCACCGCTTTTTCCAGCTGATTGTCCGTTCCATCTTCCAGATAGGCGTCCACATCCAGCTCCACCTCCACATCCGGAGTGATGCCGGTGCCGTGGATATTCACCCCGCTGGGCGTATAATAGGCGCTGGTAGTCAGCTTCACTGTGGAGCCGTCGGTGAGGGTGCGGACTGTCTGCACAATCCCCTTGCCAAAGGTGGTGGTACCCACCACGGTGGCTTTCCTGTGATCCTTCAGGGCGCCGGTCAGCACCTCGGCGGCACTGGCGGAATTTTCATTGACTAACAGCACGATGGGAAGCTCCAGCTCCCGCTCGGCGCCGGAGGAGTATTCCTCCCGGTTGCCCTCCTTATCCTCCGTATACAGGATCAGGCCCTCGCCCAGCATCATGTCCGCGATCTCCACCACAGAATACAGACTGCCGCCGGGATTATCCCGCAAATCCAGGATCAGACCCCGGGCGCCGTCCGCCTGCAGCTGATCCAGCGCTTCCTCAAACTGCTCCACGGTAACGTCGTCAAATTCTGTCAGCTGAATGTAGGCCATGTCATCCTCCAGAAGCTCATAGGTCACGGTGACGGTCTCAATCTTGCGCCGCTGCACATCAATATCCAGAAGCTCCTCTCCCCGCAGTACGGTAACAGTCACCCAGGTGCCCTCATCACCCTTGATGAGCGCTACCACCTGACTGGAATCCATGCCCAGTACATCCTCGCCATCCACCGCGTAGATCACATCCCCGGCCTGAAATCCGGCTTCCTGGGCCGGCGTTCCCTCAATGACGCCGGTGATCTTCACATAGCCGGTCTCGGAATCCTGCTGCACATAAGCGCCGATCCCGTAATAGACGCCCTCCGTACTCTCCAGAAGCTCCTCTGTCTCTTCTATTGTATAATAGGTAGAATAAACATCCCCCAGAGAATCCAGAAGCCCCGTAAAGACGCCGTCCGCCAGGGTCTCATTATCCACCTCATCCAGATAATAAAGATTTTTGATCATGGTCTCCACTGTTTTCAGCTTGGAGATAAATTCAGAATCGATAAAACTGTCCTCTGAGGAAGAAACATTGTAGCTGTAGGTAGAGACAGCGCTGCTCTGGTCAAGGTAGTAGCCTCCTGCAACCACCAGGGAAGCCAGCCCGGCGCCAATTAAAATGCCCGCCACCAGATACAGCGCTTTGGAAAAGCCATGATTTTTTTCTTTCATAATCCACCTCTTACTTAACTCAGGTAGTCCCAGGGATTTACATACGAACCATTCAGACGAACGCTGAAATGCAGATGGTTGCCGGTGGAGCTTCCGGTGGTGCCCACCGCCGCGATCAGGTCTCCCTTGCTGACGGCATCCCCGGCGGATACATACAGCTTGGAGGCGTGCATATAAATGGTATACAGATTATCCCCATGATCGATCATCACATAGTTGCCCATGGACCAGTTGTAGGCAGCCGCCACCACGGTCCCGCCGTAGGCCGCCAGAATGGAGGACCCCTCATTGGCCGCCATGTCCACGCCGTTATGGAATTTTGTCACTCCCGTAAAGGGATCCGAACGATAGCCATAGTCTGAGGAAATCGTGATGTAATTGGGGCAGGGCCAGCAGAAGGTGCCTCCGTCGTAGCTGGCTGTGCTGGTGATCTTCTCGATCTCCGCCTCCAGCTGTTCGATCAGGGAGGTCTGGTATTCCAGGTCCGCCTCCAGCTCCGTGATCGTGGACTCCGTGGAATTGATGTCGGACTGGTAGGCCGCCAGGTCCTGAGCCTTCTGGGCTCTGAGGGTTTCCAGGCTCGCCTCCTCCTGGGCCAGGGCTTCCTTTGCCGCTTCCAGCGTGGCCTGTTCCTCCTCCAGCTGCTCTTTTACCAGCTCCACATACTGTCTCTGTAAAATATAGGTCTGAAGCATTTCATAATCATACGTGGCTAACTGCTCCGCATACTCCGCCCGATTGAGCATATCGGAAAAGTTTCCCGCCGCCAGGATGGTCTCCAGGTAGCTGGTGGTCTCCATCTCATACATGTATTGTATGCGGATACACATGCTCGCATACTGCTCCTGTTCCTGGGCAAGGGCCTCCTCCAGCTCAGCCTCCCGCTCAGCAATTTCATTTTCCTTCTCGGAAATCAGAGAGCTGTAGGCCGAAATTTTATCCGTCAGTTCCGAGATGGAGCTGTCCACACTTTGAATATACGAGCTCAGATCGCTCTTTTTTTCCTGAAGATCCGCCACCATGGACTCCAGATCAGATATGGAATTTTTGATATTTTCCTGTTCCTGCTGAGCCGCCGAAATTTCCTGCTGCTTGGCCGCCACCGCGGCCTGATCTACTTCGGACAGGTTGGTGGCTTTCACAGACGCAAAGCCAAAGCTTCCCGCCGTCATGCCAAGCGCCAGAAGCGCCGTCAGCACAGGCTTCATCCATCGATATGCTTTCATGCCTTATTTCCTGATACTCAGACCCTCAAATGCTTCCGGCAGGTGAACACGCTTCCGAAGAAGCCGATCCCCACTCCGATGGCCAGAGAAACCGGCACCAGAAGCTGAAACACCTCCGTCACATCCAGAAAGCCCAGCAGACTGCTGAGAGAGGAAAATCTGGTGACGATGGCGATAATCACGTTATTGTATACAAAATACAACGCCACCAGCGGAATGGCCGCGCCGATCAGGCCGATCAGCACTCCTTCGATAATAAACGGAAACCGGACGAAAAAGTCTGTGGCCCCGATATATTTCATAATATTGATCTCTTCCTTGCGGATGGAAATACCGATGGTGATGGTATTGCTGATCAGGAACACACTCACTAAAAACAGAATGCCGATGATGCCCACAGTAGCAACCCCTACCAGAGAATTCAGACTGCCCAGCGTACTGGCTGCCAGCTCGCTCTTATTGACCCGGCGCACAATCTCTTTTCCCTCAAGGAACTCCACCAGCTCGCTTTGCAGGGACACGTCATTCATATAGATGGTCAGGCTGGCCGAATCCGCCAGCGGATTGTCCACAAAACCGTCCAGGTAATCGGTCACCCCCAGCTCCTCAGCGAACGACTCCCAGGCTTCCTCCGCGGAGGTATAATCCACATGGTCCACCTCATCCCGCAGGATCAGCTGGTCCCGCAGATTGAGCATTTCCTCCTCCGTGGTACCCGACTGAAAAAACACCGTCACGGAAATCTCTCTTTGCACATTATTGACAATGTACTGAAGATTCAGCAAAATAGCCGCGAACGCGCCAAGGAGAAACAGACAGGCGCTGATGGTGGCCACACTGGCCAGCGTGTACCATTTGTTGCGGAAAAGGCTTTTAAAGCCCTCTTTGATTGTATATCCCAGCGAACTAAATCTCATAATCGTATTCTCCCGCTTCGTACTCACCGTACTCGATGTCGCTCTCGATCACGCCCTTGTGCACAGTGATCACCCTTTTATGCATCTGATCCACGATCTCTCTGTTATGGGTCACCACCACCACCGTGGTGCCCCGCTTGTTGAACTCATTTAACAGGCGCATGATCTCCTGGCTGTTGGCCGGGTCCAGATTGCCCGTGGGCTCGTCGCAGAGCAGAATCTCCGGCTTATTGACCAGCGCCCGGGCCAGGGCCACCCTCTGCTGCTCTCCGCCGGAAAGATGCCTGGGTTTGGCCTTATATTTGCCGGCCAGACCCACATATTTCAGAATCGCCGGTACGCTTTTATGCATTTTCGCGCTGGGTACCTGGGTCACTCTCTGGGCGAAGGCCACATTTTCATACACATTCATATCCTTCAGAAGACGGAAATCCTGAAAAACCACGCCCAGACGGCGGCGAAACGCTGGCACCCTCCTGTGCTTCATGGTGGACAGATTTTCCCCCAGCACATAGACGCCGCCCTTGGTCGCCACGATCTCCCGCAGCAAAAGTTTAATCAGTGTGGATTTGCCGGAGCCGCTGGCCCCGACGATGAACACAAATTCTCCCCGTTTAATTCGCAGTGATACATTTTTTAAGACGGGAGCATTGGTGTAGACATGGGTGACATTATCAAGGACAATCACGTCATCCTCTTCCAGCAGTACTGTATCTTTTAATCCTTTTTTTCTCAAATCTCAGTTCCTCATTTCTGAAAATACCCGCGCAGAAAAGTTGTACAAACCGTTTCGCCCGGGTATTCTACCATAACTATTCACACTGGTCAATCCATCTTCTCCATGTACTTCATATACTTCACTACCATCAGCGCGATGCGGAAAGTAATCGCGTCCTCAAAGACCCTCAGATCCAGACCGGTGGTCTTCTGCAGCTTATCCAGCCGGTATACAAGCGTATTGCGGTGAATGAAAAGCTGCCGGGAGGTCTCCGACACATTCAGACTGTTCTCAAAGAACTTATTGATCGTGGTCAGCGTCTCCTCATCAAAGTCGTCAATGGACCGGCCTCCGAAAATCTCGCGGATAAACATCTTGCAAAGAGGAATGGGAAGCTGATAAATCAGACGCCCGATGCCCAGCTCGCTGTAGGCCACCACCTCTTTTTCTTCAAAAAAGATCTTCCCCACATCCAGGGCCATCTTTGCCTCCTTGTAGGAACGGCTGACGTCCTTGATCTCCCCGACAGCGGTGCCGTAGGCAATATGAACGTTCTTTACTCCTTCCCTGGTCAGGCTGCGAATCACATTGGCCGCGTATTTGTCAATCTCAGCGTTGGTCTCATTCTCTCCCAGATCTTTGATGATGATCACGTCTTTCTCATCCACGGCGGTGATAAATTCCCGCGGACTGCTGCCCAGAGCTGTCCTGGCAAGATCCAGCATATTCATCTCCCTGCTGTTGTCCGCCTGGACGATCAGCACCGTGCGGCGCTGCTCAAAGGGCATGTGCAGCTTCTTCGACCGGCTGTAGATGTCCACCAGAAGCAGATTATCCAGCAGAAGGTTTTTGACAAAGTTGTCCTTGTCAAAGCGTTCCTTATAGGCCACCAGCAGACTCTGAATCTGGAATGCGCTCATCTTGCCGATCATGTAGGCGGTATCCCCGGTGCCCTGCACAATCAGAATATATTCCAGCTGATATTCGTCATAAATTTTAAAATACTGGTGCCCAGCTACCTCCTGGGACTCCGCCGGAGATTTGGCAAACTCCGCGCAGCGTGCCGCGCATTCTCTCATATCATCGGTGGAGGCAATCTCCTTACCGTCAATGTCCATGACGGCCAGCTCCACACGGCCGATATTTTTCAGCCCGTCGATTGTATTCTGCAGTATTTGGTTGGATATCATATCGTTATTTCCCCATTCTTATTTTCTTCTTTTCGCACTGTTCGTCCGATGCGATTCGCGGACGCTGTCCCCACATGCGCAATCTCGCCCGCTTCGCGTGCTTTCCCGCCCCTGACGGGGCTAAGATTGCTTATGTGGGGGCAGTGACTGATTCTCAGTCATCCTGAAACAGACAAACAGCCTCTTACAAGCAAGCTTGACGTGTCTGTTTGTCTGTTTCAAGCCATCCTCGAATAGTAACTTTATAAATACAAATTTACACAAAATGTGCAAAAAAAGCAACACTTTTTTGTTGGAAATAACGATTTTTATTTAACAAATTTTCACGGAATTTCCGAGGGCCTGCCAACTCAGTTTTTGATGATTTCCTTTTCTGTGATCAGGATCTTTTTTTCTTTCAGAAGATGCCCCACAGCCCGCTTAAACTCGTTCTTGCTCATGCCGGTCCGGCTGCGGATCACCTCCGGGGAAGCCTTGTCATTGAACGGAAGCGTCCCGCCGAAGCTGTCGATCAGCGCAAGAAGCTTATCTCCGTCCTCATCCATCTGCAGATACG
>JAJQGR010000123.1 GCA_021200345.1 Lachnospiraceae bacterium
ATCTCCCTGTGCATAGCCCGGTCATCTCTGTCGGCACTGTCTTTCTCAATGGTCTCAAGATCACATTCTTCTCCCTTTTGAGAAAGCTCCTTAAATCGCCGCAGAGCCCGCGTGTGAACGGAAGCCGTAAGATAAATTTTCAGCCTGGCGTGGGGCAAAACACAGGTGCCGATATCCCGTCCATCCATGATCAGGTCGGTATGCTCCGCAATTTTCTGCTGTTGGGCAACCAGCCGCTTTCTGACATCCGGATTGGTGCTGCAGATGGAAGCCTTTCCACTCACTTCCTCATTTCTTAAACACGGCGTCACATTCCCGCCGTTCAATAATACCATCTGTTCTCCATCAACATAGGAGAGGGAAATCTCCGCATCCTGGCAGTCCCTGCTGACCGCCGTCTGATCCTCAAAATCTGTTCCCTTTTGCATCAGATAATACGCCATTGCCCGGTACATTGCTCCCGTATCCACATACACAATGCCCAGTTCTCCGGCTACTCTTTTGGCGATGGTACTTTTTCCTGCCCCCGCCGGGCCGTCTACCGCAATACAAAAACTCATGAACGTCCGTCTCCCTTTTTTGTCCCGCGCATAAAACCAGACTATACGCCTGCCACTATATTTCTCCCCGCAAGGCAGCCGGTGGACCAGGCAATCTGCAGATTGAAGCCTCCGGTGAATGCGTCCACATCCAACACCTCACCCGCAAAATACAGTCCCTTCACCTTTTTGGACTCCATGGTAGAGGGATTGATCTCTTTTACATCCACACCGCCCTGGGTAATAATTGCCTCGTTAAAATCTCCGGTTCCGGTCACTGTCAGAGGCAGCGCCTTCATCAGCGACGCAAACCGTAACCGCTCTTCCCTGCTGATCTCGTGAATCTTTTTTTCCGGAGAAATTCCGGAAAGGCCAACCATTACAGGAATCAGCCTGGCCGGGAACAGGTGATCCAGCGCGTTTTTGAACTGTCTGTTTTTATTCTCATCAAATTCCCTCAGCAGTCGTTTGTCCAGCTGCTCCATGGACAGGGCCGGTTTTAAATCGATCAGCAGTGTGGCGCCGTTTAATTTCCGGTGCTGGTAACTGCTGCTGGCCGAAAGGATCAAAGGTCCGCTGACGCCGAAGTGAGTGAACAGCATCTCCCCAAAGTCCTGAAATATCTCTTTCGACCCTGCCGAAAGGGTGATACGAACATTTTTAAGCGAAAGCCCCATCAGATCTTTGCACCAGTTCTCCCGGCAAATGAAAGGCACCAGCGCAGGTCGTCTGTCGGTCACTGAGAGCCCGGCCTCCCGGGCAAACCGATAGCCGTCCCCGGTAGAACCGGTAGAGGGATAGGAAAGGCCTCCGGTACACACGATCACGCTGTCCGCCAAAATCTGCGCACCGCCGGTAAGCTCCACGCCTTTTACCGCCTGATCCAGAATCAGGATCTGCCTGACCTTTGTATTCAGACAAATCTCCACACCCACCGATTTCATGGCTCTTTGCATGGCAAAAATCACATCGGAAGCATGGTCAGATACAGGGAACGCTCTCATCCCCCTCTCCACCTTTACCGGGCAGCCGGACTTTTCCAGCAGCTCTATCATATCCTGCGGTCCAAAACCATAAACAGCGCTATATAAAAATCTGGGATTGGTCACCACGTTCTGAAAAAAATCCGGCCTGTCACAGACATTGGTCAGATTACAGCGGCCCTTTCCGGTAATATACACCTTTTTCCCCAGCTTTTCATTCTTCTCCAAAAGAAGGACCTGATGCCCCCGTTCCGCCGCCTGATAGGCGGCCATCATGCCGGCGGCCCCGCCGCCGATTACCACACATTTACTCATCCGGTCTCTCTCTTTTGACTCCAAATCCGGCCTCGATATCAATCCGGTTGATCTCATCATGGGAATATACCTGGTAATTATCCCAGGCTTCCTCCAGCGTTTTCAGCTCTTTCGTGACCCGCTCCGGCTCCTTTAAACACATGGCAACAATCAGTGCATTCAGTACACACATGGGAGCCACAAGCGAATCCGCCACACTGTTCAGATTACTTCTGGCGTACAGCTCTACCGTGGAATACATAGCCATCGGGCTGTGCGGAGAATCCGTCAGCGCTACAATGGACGCTCCCTGATCCTTGGCCATTTCCATCGCCTTCAGCGTACGAATGGAATAGCGCGGAAATGAAATTGCCACCAATGCGTCATCACTGCCGATATGAAGCATCTGTTCAAAAAGCTCTGTGGCCGCCGTGGTATTCAGCAACAGCACATCCGGCCGGATCATATTCAGATAGAAATAAAGGAAAGAGGCCAACGGCGCGCTGTTTCGCAGACCGACGATATAAACATGCTTCGCGGAAAGCAGAAGATCCACAGTATAAGCAAATCTGGCCTCTGAAAGATTTTCCATGGCCTCGCTGATCTTCTCCATATCCGACTGAAAAACAGAGGCAATGACTCCCCATGTATCAAAAGTCTTCTCTGAAAGCTCCGGAGCGGCAACTGTCCGATATCTGGACTTTGTGTAGCTTTGCAGCGCCTCCTGCATCTGTGGATAGCCCTTATAGCCGATTTTGGACGCAAAACGAACCACCGTGGATTCTGAGATTTCCAGTTCCCGTCCCAGTTCCATGGCTGTCATAAAAGAAGCATCCTCGCCATGCTCCAAGATATAATCTGCTATTTTCCTGTGTCCTTTGCTCAGTTTGTCTCTCTGATCATTGATTGCCCGGACAATATCCTGTTTGGGTTCCACCTATAACTCTCCCTGTTTCCTCATCTGCCAGGCAGGACATACCAGGACATGGATGTCCTCTCCGCCCACCGGCCTATTTTACCACATTCATTTTCAGAAGTCTATCAGGACCTCAACAAAATTTCTTATGAGAAATTATCCGTTCTATTCTTTTCCTTTCCACAGCTTTCTGTATTCTCCCGGCGAGACACCCTCCAGTTTTTTAAACATTCTTGCAAAATAATTGGGATCGGCAATGCCGCATTCTTCTCCGATCTTTTCAATGGTCTGATCTGAAAAGCGAAGCAGGCTTTTGGCGTGCGTAATGCGCACCTGCTGAATATAAGAGGCTACAGAGGTGCCGCACTGCTCCTTAAACCGCCGGGCGAGATAGTGCTTGCTGATGAAAAAAAGATCCGCCAGCTGTTCCAGAGACAGCTTTTCCCGATAATTGGCGTCAATATAATCCTTTATCTCCAGCATATTTCTTCCACGGGAAGCGCCGGTTTTCGTATCCGGATGCCAGCTTTCCTCCATCAGCAGAGCCGTCAGAGAACTGAGCCTGTCATAGATACGCATGTCCCTGGTATAGGCATCAGAAGCCGCACAATCATAAAGCTCGTCCAGCAGCCTCTCATAGGCTGACGGATTGCCGGCGTGAAACGCAGGATATCCGCCCCGCTCTACATATTTATTATAGATACCGGTCAGATTGGGACCGTAAAAATGGCACCATTTCAATGACCACAGATTCTCCGACGAGCCCTGGGTATACGGATTTTTACAATTAATAAATACACAGTCCCCGGCAGAAAGGGAGTAGTGCTTTCCATTGTAGGTCAGTTCCCCGGTCCCCTCCAGCACAATAAAAAACAAATAGGATGAAAGGCCCAGACGGCCGGAGGTATGGGGACTGATCGCTTTTAAGGAACCGATTTCCTGGATATACAAAAGGTTGGATCTGGCAAACAGAGAAGGGGTATAAATGATTCTTGACGACTGTACCAGACTGTTCGTGAAAAGAGCAGCGTCCATCACTGTCACCTCCGATTTTGCTGAGGAAGCACCCCCAGCTCAATAAAAACCGGATAAAGGTAGCTGGCGCCAAATACGCCCAGTTTTTTAGGTCCGGTGGCTTCCTCCTTTAAGGACAGGGCTCTTTGAAAGGCAAGCTCCACAGTTGCCCTTGTGATAGATTTTTCCTTACGGCTGACAAACAGCTCCCCTCCCCTGATTGTATAGGTAAATTCCAGCTTTTTGGCCGTGTAAAAAGAACAGCCCTCGAATTCCACGAGAGCTGCCCACAAATGTTCCGTATCCGGGAAATTCCTCAGGCTGTGGACTGCCAACGCCCTCGCCCTTTCCTTTTCCATACCAGTATCATTGCGTTCCATAAATGTAAAATACCCGCTGCCAAACAGCAAGCTTCCTCGCTTTTCGCATATTGTAGCACATGCGGCGAAAGAAGTCTATCCTCTATTCATGAAATCAGCATTCCACTTTCAAAAACTGCGCCTTTCCGTGAATCCTGATCTCCACTGAAGATGCAGGAATAAAGATACAGTCTCCCTGGTAAAAATTCAGCATGCCTCCCGTCCAGTAGAACACACCGCAGCCTTCCGTACACAAAAAAACCTGGAAAGAATCACTGCCGGTCTGAAAACTGGCCATTTCCCGGCACTGCTGCGTATTCAGCAAAATACGCTCCACCTGAAAATATTTGCATCGGCAAAGAAATTCCGACGCCTGCCCACGTCGAAACTTCAGCACACGCATGGGCTGCCTGGGTCTGGAGCTTCCTTCCATCTGTGCTGCCTCCAGCGCTTTCTCCACATGAAGGGGACGAGGTTTGCCATTCTTGTCCACCCGGCCATAATCATACAGACGGTACGTCAGATTGGAGCTCTCCTGCACCTCCGCAAGCAGAACGCCGGCGCCAATGGCATGAACACACCCTGCCGGCACGAAAAACATGTCATCCTTTTTGACAGGAACCTTCTGCAGATACTTTTCAATGGTGCCGTCCGCAACGCTGGCTCTGACTGTCTCTTTTTCCATGTCATGATAAAAACCGTACACCAGCCCTGCTCCCTGAGACGCCGCCAGCACATACCACATTTCCGTCTTCCCCAAAGAGCCATTTTCATGGATGTTCGCATACTCATCATTCGGATGCACCTGCACAGAAAGATCCTGCTTCGCATCGATCAGTTTAATCAGAATCGGCAGCCCCTCTCTGTCCAGGTGGCGCGTCCCCTTCAGCCCCGGACAAGCCCTCAGAACCTGATCCAGCTTTTGTCCCTGATATTTTCCGGAGGCCACAGTGCTGATCCCGTCCGGATGCGTGGAGCACTCCCAGGTTTCCGCCAGAGGATTCTGGACAAGCTCCTTGGAATACTGTTCCTTCAGTCTGGTACCGCCCCAGAGATAATCCTTTCCCACAGGAGAAAGTAAAAAGGGCTCCGCCGGCTCATGTTCAGTTGTCCAGCTCGAATTTTTGCTTGTCATGTACGCTGATCTCCTTCCCCAACTGCACTTCGATCAGCTTTAATTCAGTGACCGCGCTGACAGTATGACGGCAGCCCGCCTGCATGGTAATCACATCTCCCGCTTTTACGTTCTGCTCCATACCATCCACCAGCACCACTCCCTCACCGGAAATCACATTCCAGATTTCATCTCTGCGCAGGTGGCTGTGATAATTCATCCTGTGGCCGGGATTTAAGGTTACCTTAATGGTCATCCCCTCCTCCTCCACGTCAAGGACCCGGAAACTCCCCCAGGATTTCTCGGCAAACATGATCTGCTGTTCTATTTTGTCCACATAAGGTTTGATATAGCTGGACTGCTCCTTGTCAGATACCAGAACGCCCTCGGCGCTGACAGAGACCACCACGTCCTTTAATCCCATACAGACCACAGGCACATTCAGTTCATTGATCACACTGACATTTTCACACGCGTCATTCAGAACAGCATCCCCAATCACCGGCTCAGTCATGGCTTCCGTCAGAGTATTCCATGTTCCCAGATCTTTCCATTCCCCATCATACCGCACGACCTGAATGTCAGATTCCTTTTCCACGACAGCATAGTCAAAGCTGATTTTGGGAAGGGTATCGTATTTGGCAAACAAATCGGCATAATCCGTAAAATCAATCAGCTCATGGGCCTTGTCCAGCAAATACCTGAGGCGGCAGGCAAAAACGCCCCCATTCCACAAAGCGCCCCGGGAAATATATTCTCCGGCGGTTTTTTCATCCGGTTTTTCTTTAAAGGTATTCACGGAGCTGATTTTTTTCCTGTCCACCGGAATAATATAGCCGTATTTTTCACTTGGGTAGGTAGGCTCGATCCCCATCAGCACAAGATTGGCCTCGTCTTTCTCCACCTGGATGCTCAGCTCCTTTAATGTATCAAAATAGCTGTCATCCACATAAGGGTCCACAGGGCAGACCACCACCGGCTCATTTTCTTCCACATTCCTCACATCTTTCAGGTAAAGCGAAGCCAGCGCGATGGCCGGAAAGGTATCTCTCCGGCATGGCTCCACACTGACAAACGCCTCTTCCCCCAGCTGATTATGGATCGCGGAAACCTGGGCCCTGGAGGTGGCGATAGTCACCACAGCGGAGCTGTCCACCCTTCTGATCTGCCGGTAAACACGCTGGACCATGGATTCGTACTCGCCGTCTTCCTTTTGAAATATTTTAATAAACTGCTTGGAACGGACATCATTGGACAATGGCCAGAGCCTTTTGCCGGATCCGCCGGAAAGCAAAATAATATTCATAGTCCTACCTTTCCGCCCGCATCGGGTTGTTCAAAAAATCCTCATAGGCCAGCCGAATGCCGTCCTCCAGTTCGGTCTGATAGGTCCAGCCCAGGCTTGTGGCCTTGGAAACGTCCAGAAGCTTTCTCGGCGTGCCGTTTGGTTTGCTCACATCCCATAAAATCTTACCTTCATAGCCGATCACCCCTGCCACCATTTCCGTCAGTTCCCTGATGCTCAGCTCCTTGCCGGTGCCGGCATTGACCGTCTCATTTCCACTATAGGTGTTCATTAAAAACACGCACAAATTGGCCAGGTCATCCACATAAAGGAACTCCCGCAGTGGACTGCCATCCCCCCAGCAGGTCACAGACGGCTTTCCTTCCACCTTTGCCTCATGAAAACGTCGAATCAGAGCCGGCAGCACATGGGAATGGGTGGGGTGATAATTGTCATTGGGTCCGTATAGATTGGTAGGCAT
>JAJQGR010000313.1 GCA_021200345.1 Lachnospiraceae bacterium
ACTGTAACTAAGCAGGTTTCAACAGTTTTACATGTTGAACCGTGAATAATTCAGGATGAAATATCTTTCTTTAAAAAGTTTGATCAAGTACTTTGTCGGCCACTTTCTTCCCGCAGCATTCATATAAATCTGGTAAGAAGCTAATTACGAACAGTGCTTTTAAGAAAGCGTACTACACCATTCACTACACCATTTTTTCAATAAATGACGCTGTCAGATAAAAGCAGACAAAAAATCAGCTTTCAAAAAAACCAGAAATAAGGCTTTTTGAAAGCTGATGAAACAAGACGAAAATCAATTACAGATAATCAATCGCGAGTGCCAATTCTTCATACTTTTCATATTTTTTTAAGGGAATTTACCCTTTTGTCATGTAAACGTCGAAATCTCCCACGCTTCCTGCATAGCTCAGCTTCGTCTTGAGGCTTTTCACCGCAGACCAGGGATACTGCCATTCTTTCTTCTCGCTGTTTGGCACCAGGAAAACCACATCCTCCCGGCAGGCCTGCTCCAACAGCTCCTGCGGGGGCGTCGTCCCCAGATTGCCCAGCAGGAACATATCATAATATTTATGATACTGATGCAGCGGCAGAAAATAGGAGGCCGCCCTGTTATCCAGGATATAGACCGTCATGCCGTCCTCCTGCTGCTCCTGCACATAGGCGGTTATCTCCAGAATATCCTCCTCCATGGAATCGCTGATAAACACGCCTTCATATTGGTCCAGTGTGGTGCACAGATGGTTGTTGGACATCACATCATAGGGAATATGGACGACCAGGAAGCACCAGACAACAGCCACCGCTGTTCCTCCCAGCAGACAGACCGGCCTTTTTTGCCAGAAGCCGGACGGCAGAAGCGCCGGGATGAGCAGCAGAAAGGGAAGCACCGTAGTGGAAAAATGATAAGCGTTGGCCAGAGGATACAGGTTGATCAGACCGCCGGCCCCGTAAAGTAATATCACCAGCAGAGTCTGTCCGTACAGATCTTTTCTCCTGCGAATTCCCAGAATCAGTGAGACGAAAATCACAATCGGCGCGCCCACACAGGCAATTGTATAGCCCCACTCTTCTTTCGCCAGTTCCAGATAGGAATACTTGCTGGTAAAGGTAGAAATCCCCGCCACCGCCATATCCCAGAAATCGTTGAAGGTTCCTGTTAAAGTCAGGAATGCGAGAAAGATCAGGCATGGGATCAGGACCCCCGCCGCCCTGGCCAAAAGAAGAACACCGGTCTCTTTTTTGGTTTTTTTCAGGCAGCCGCAGGTGTACAGACACCCCAGCCAGGACGCTCCCGCCACAAACAGGCCGTAGGTCTGCTTGCTTAAGATTGCCAGTCCCGCGGCTGCTCCCAGCGCCATCTGATACATGGGTCTGTTCCAGAACGCCTTTTGTCTGCGCAGCGCCATCAGATCCGCGCTCAGAAGGCACAGCTGCAGAAACAAAATCAGGCAGCTGTATTCAAAGAAAACATTGTAGCAAAACAGATAAAGAAAGGTCTGCGGAATCACCATGGAGGTGACAGGCGTTGCCCCCAGCTCCCGGCAAAGCCGGTAAAGCCGCGTACAGATCAGGGTAAACAATACAGCGCCCAATAGTTCCATCACCACCACATGATACCCGAAAATGGTCAGAAACAGGGCGTTCACCAGACAGGAGAAAGGGGTCTGAAGAAGATTAAAATCCCGATAGGGCATAAGACCGGAAGCGATATTTTCCGCAAAGACATAATTCCAGAGCTTGTCAGTATTGCCCAGCGTCTGGAAAATGCCGATGGCCAGCGCCTCTATGAGAAAAAAAATGAAAACAGCATGTTCTCTGATGTATCTCATAAAAAATTCCTCTGTGAAGAGAATACCATAAAGTATCAAAATTTCAAGGGATATTTTCGGCAAAGCCGTATGATTTTTTCCCTTTCGGTGATATACTTTATATCAGATTTCCGCAAAATATCATCGAACCGGTCACTTTCAGGGGATACGTCAAAACAATCCTCTCTTATTTTCAGGAAGGAGGTGACAAACTTGTCCGCAAGAACTTATATTGCCATCGACTTAAAATCCTTTTATGCCTCTGTAGAATGTGTGGAACGGGGCCTGGATCCGCTGACCTCCAACCTGGTGGTGGCGGATGTAAGCCGCACGGAAAAGACCATCTGTCTGGCGGTGTCCCCCTCCCTGAAATCCTTTGGCATTCCCGGCCGTGCCAGACTCTTTGAGGTGGTACAACGGGTAAAAGAGATCAATGCTGACAGAAAACGTCGGGCGCCGGGCCATACTTTTACCGGAAGCTCCTTTCGCCAAAAGGAGCTGGATGAAAATCCGGCGCTGGCGCTGGATTATATCGTGGCGCCTCCGCAGATGGCCCATTATATGAAAAGAAGCACGGAAATTTATCAGATCTATCTTCGCTATATTGCCCCGGAGGACATTCATGTTTACAGTATTGATGAGGTTTTCATGGATGTAACGGGATATCTGGATACCTACAGGCTTACGCCTCATGAGCTGGCCATGAAAATGATCCGGGAGGTTTTAAGCAAAACCGGTATCACCGCCACCGCGGGTATTGGCACCAATCTCTACCTGTGTAAGATTGCCATGGACATTGTGGCAAAGCATATGCCGGCGGATCAGGACGGGGTGCGCATCGCCGAACTGGATGAAATGAGTTATCGGGAAAAGCTCTGGGCACACCGGCCCATTACCGACTTCTGGCGGGTTGGCCGGGGCTATGCAAAAAGACTGGAAACGCTGGAGCTTTTTACCATGGGGGATATTGCCAGATATTCCCTGTCAGACCGCGGTGAAAACCGGCTGTATCAGGAGTTTGGCATCAACGCCGAGCTTCTGATTGATCATGCCTGGGGCTGGGAGCCCTGCCGTATCAGCGACATTAAGTCTTATACGCCGGAGAACAACAGCATCAGTTCCGGCCAGGTACTGCAAAGTCCTTATGAATTTGAAAAAGCAAAACTGGTGGTTCGTGAGATGGCCGACGCCCTTTCCCTGGATCTGGTGGACAAGGGGCTGGTGACAGACCAGATCGTGCTGACTGTGGGATATGATATTGAAAATCTGGCAAATCCCGAACGGCAGAAAGCCTACAAAGGCGAAATTGCCACTGACCATTACGGACGCAAAATTCCCAAACAGGCCCACGGCTCCCAAAATCTTGGCAGGCAGACCGCCTCCACCCGGCTGATCACCCAGGCAGCCATGGAACTGTTTGACCGCATCGTTGATCCGAAGCTTTTGGTTCGCCGGATGTATGTGGTGGCCAATCACGTGGTCAGTGAGAATCATCTCCGGCCGCCGGAGCCGGAGCAGCTGGACCTGTTTACAGATTATGAGACACTGGAAAAGGAGCGTGCCGCTGAGAATGCCGCGCTGGAAAAGGAAAAGCGCGGCCAGAAAGCCATCCTGGAAATTCAGAAAAAATATGGAAAAAACGCTCTGCTTAAGGGAATGAATCTGGAAGAGGGCGCCACGGGAAGAGACCGCAACTCTCAGATCGGCGGACACAGAAAATAAAGGAGAAGCTTTTATGATTCAGAAAAATATAGAAGACTATCAGGATATCCTTCACCTGCCCCATCATGTCTCCGCCACCCGCCCTCATATGTCCATGCATGACAGGGCGGCGCAGTTTGCCCCTTTCGCGGCGCTTACCGGCTATGACGAGGCAGTAAAAGAGACTGCCCGGATCACCGGGCAGATGATGGAAAAGCAGGACGCATTCTCACCGCTGGAAGAAACGCCCTGACTTTTATTTTATACTCCGGCACTTCCGATTCGCTGCTGACCACGAATCTCAATGACAGGCCCTCCCTTGCCCTCCACATAGGCACGGGTAATACGCACCCGGCCGATGTTATCATCCTTGGGGATTTCGTACATGATATCCAGCATGAAATCCTCAATAATCGAGCGCAGGGCACGGGCACCAATGTCCCGCTCCATGGCTTTCTCTGCAATGGCCTCCAGCGCGTCGTCGTCAAAGGTCAGCTCCACCTCGTCTAACTCAAGCAGCTTCTGGTACTGCTTTAAAATCGCGTTCTTTGGCTCTTTCAGAATCCTGACCATGCTTTCCCTGTCCAGTCCCTGCAGAGTAAATACCACCGGCAGACGCCCCAGGAATTCCGGAATCATGCCAAACTTGCGCAGATCCTCCGTGGTCACCTTACTCAGAATATCCGGATCGTCCTTATAGGCGTCCTTTAAGGAAGCTCCAAAGCCAATTCCCGCGTTCTTTGTCAGCCGCTCCCTGATAATGTCCTCCAGATCCGGGAACGCTCCTCCGCAAATAAACAGGATATTCTTCGTGTTTACCGTGGTCAGCGGAACCATGGCGTTCTTAGAGTTGGCGCCCACCGGCACCTCCACCTCGGAGCCTTCCAGAAGCTTTAACATTCCCTGCTGCACGCTCTCGCCGGACACATCCCGGGAACGTGTCTCCTGCTTTTTGGCGATCTTGTCAATCTCATCGATGAAAATAATGCCCCTCTCCGCACGCTCCACATCATTGTCCGCGGCCGCCAGAAGCTTGGTCACAACACTCTCAATATCGTCACCTATGTAGCCCGCTTCCGTTAAGGAGGTGGCGTCCGCAATAGCCAACGGCACATCCAGAAGCTTTGCCAGGGTCTTGACCAGGTAGGTCTTGCCGCAGCCGGTGGGTCCGATCATCAGCATGTTGGATTTCTCAATCTCAATCGAATCCTGGGTTCCGGTGGCCACTCTTTTATAATGATTATAAACAGCCACAGACATGACCTTCTTGGCATGCTCCTGCCCGATCACATACTCATCCAGCTGCGCCTTAATTTTATGGGGTGCAGGCACATCTTTCAGATTCAACGGCTCCGCCTTTTTCTTCTTTTTGGGACGCTCACGGTTTGACGCCAGACCCCGCGGGTCTGAGAGATTCACAAAACGAATCTGCGGAAAACCATAGGGAATATTATCCAGAGGATGAATATTTTCCTTCTTCTCATCCTCCCCGCCGTCAGGCTTTTCCGTCTCCTCTGCATCCGTGTTGATCAGCTCGTTTCTTTCCCTGTCATTTCCCTGACTGTTTTTTTCATCTTTCCCGGTCTTTTCATCGGCTGCCGGCGACTGCTTTGAGGCGCTGTCACCGGAGGGATTATTTTTTTGATGATTCTGCTGACGCAGCTGCTCCTCCATGATCCGCATCTGACGCTGGAACTCCGGGTTTTGAAATATGCCCTGCTTTTCCATCTCTGTAACCGTCCTCATGCTCCTGTCCATACAGTCGCCGCAGACGCACACATCCCCCGGCAGATGAATCATCCTGCCTGCCTTGCTCTCCGGCCGATGGCACATCATGCATACTTCCTCATATTCGTCATTTTTATCGTTATTTTCTGCCATTTGACGTCTCTCCTTACACTGTTCAAATAAAACCTGATCTATATCTGTATCGCGATTTAAAATCCGATATCCGTTTTTCTAAAAAAAGCCCACAGCCTTTACGTATATCCGCTCTGACTGTGGACTGTAATTCGGCGATATCAGTATATCAGGGATACCGCATGAAAACAAGTGAAGTTTTTCTAAAAAGAAATCTTACTGAAACTGATGAAATTCTGCTGGCCGGAGCCGTTCTTATGCGAAACCCTCTATTCGTACAGCTGCCCGTCCACGATCTTGACAATCCTTTTGGCGGACTTTGCCACATTCAGGTCATGGGTGATCATGACAATGGTATTTCCCATTTCATTCAGCTCTCCGAAAAGCTTCAGCACATCCTTGCCGGAGGACTGATCCAGCGCTCCGGTGGGCTCGTCTGCCAGAAGGATGGCCGGTTTGCCAACCAGCGCTCTGGCAATGGAAACACGCTGTTTCTGCCCTCCGGAAAGCTCGCTGGGTTTATGGGCAATTCTGTGATCCAGCCCCAGCAGCTTAATGGTGTCCATACACTCCTCCTCCGCCTGCTTTTTACTCTCGCCCCGCATAAGCAGAGGCATGATGATATTCTGCATCACATTATAGGTGGGAATGAGCTGATAATTCTGAAAAATAAAGCCGATCTTCTCATTGCGCACCTCCGTCAGTTCATCCTCCGGGGTCTCGTGAATGGCCATACCGTCCAGATAGTACTCGCCGCTGTCCATCACATCCATGCAGCCGATGATGTTCATCAGGGTCGTCTTGCCGGAGCCGGAGGGGCCAAGAATGGCCACATATTCACCCTCATCCACATGGAAATTGACGTTTTTCAGGATCGGGAGCTTCTCCTCACCCAGCATATATCCTTTATTGATGTTTTGCATTGTAATCATGAGTCATCTCTCCTATCCGATAATATAAACCGACATAATAACCTGCTCGCCGTCCACCTCCTGCACCACCAAAGCTACGCAGTCGCCGGCCGAGAGACTTGCGAAGGTGGTCACGCTTCCCAGTCTGGTGGTCACATCCGTACCCACAGGAATCTGCATGGTGTTGGTTTCTTCCGTCAGCTGATAGGTTACGCCGTCATAGGTAAAAGTGGTGCTGGCAGAGGAGGTTACTGTTGAGGATCTGTCTCCAAAGCCGCTGAAATCAAAACTGCCAAAGTCAAAGGAGCCTCCTCCGCCTCCCATATTTCCGCCGCCCATGCCGCCGCCCATATTTCCACCGCCGCCCATGCCGCCCATACCAAGGCTGGTCAGGGTATAGCTGTTTGTACTGGCTGCGGTTGTCGCGGTCAACACCGTTGCTGTGGCGGTGACCGCGCTGCTGCTTCTTACGGTCATCCCTGTTGCTGTGGCGGTACCCACACTGCCGCTTAGCCCGTCTCCGGTGCTTTCCGCGCTTCCATCCGTTTCTTCCTGTGCCGGAGCTTCACTGCTCTCCGTCATTCCTTCCGGCATTTCGCCGTCTGTCGCTCCCTCAGGCATCTCACCATCTGTCATTCCCTCAGGCATCCCGCCATCCGTCATTCCCTCAGGCATCTCACCATCTGTCATTCCC
>JAJQGR010000303.1 GCA_021200345.1 Lachnospiraceae bacterium
GATTTAAGCGTTCCTGAAGTCGCTGATGCGGAATGGTCCCTGGATGGGAATACGAGTACTCTCAGCGTGACGTTTTCCGCAGATGAAGGAGACACCTGCAGCATCTGCCTGATGGAGGACGGAGAGATTTCCGAGGAGATCATGACGGTAGATTCCGGTTCCGCGTCGCTGACCTTCGGCGTGGCGGGGACGCTGCCTCTGCCGGAACAGGGGGAGGAGTATACCATCGGTCTGTGCGTCAGCAGGGAAGAGAACGGGTTCAAGTATTACGGCCTGGCCTCCTCCAGCATCACCATCAGCAGGGAGGATTTGCTGGGCAGAGAGATGGATGTGGACATTGCCTATAAAGGAGGAAATGTTTACACATTCACCTGGAATGAGACGAAGGGTGAATATTACC
This sequence comes from Lachnospiraceae bacterium, assembly GCA_021200345.1. Lineage (GTDB taxonomy): Bacteria > Bacillota > Clostridia > Lachnospirales > Lachnospiraceae > RGIG6307. The sequence goes on from JAJQGR010000303.1 coordinate 401, forward strand.
GGATACAGGAGTATAATACGGAGGTTGGAGTCTGGGTGGATGTGGCCATTGTGTCAGCGTCAGAGGAGCTCAGCTATACCACCGGACACCTGACGTATCCGGAAAGCTATACATATCGTATTCTGGCGGAGGGAGGACAGACGGATTCCGAGACCGGCTACGCTGCCATGTCGGGAGAGATTCTCTGTACTACAGTGGCGTCTGTGGTATACTGTACCGTCTGGCCGGCGTTTGACCTGACGGCCTATACGGACGCGGACAAAACCGCAAAGGCGGGGACCGCCGCTGCCATGCAGGCTTACTGCGTGGTGGAGGAGGAACAAAACGGCATGTTCGCCATTTTCCTGGATGGGGAGATTGCCTGGATTGAGAGTGATTACTGCCTGATCAATCTGGCGGATTATCTGGGCAGCCTGTGCAGCTATGATATCACCAACAGTTATTCCTCCAAATTCGCGGTGCACGAGTTTGAGATCCCCGGCGTGACCGGACAGACTGTGGTGGGATTTGAAAATGTGGATCTGGGTGATGATACTTACGTGGTGCCCTTGTTGTACTCTGTGGCGGATAAGCTGCTGACCGCGGCCAAGAGCGCCCTGAAGCAGGGTTACAGACTGAAAATATATGAATCCTACCGTCCCCAGGTTGCCACCAACACCATGTACTCTACCGTGGCGGCTCTGCTGGATCAGACAGTGCCGGAGACCACCTATTCCGGCGTGTCTGTGGAAGACTTAAATCTGCCGGGAATTGTGACAGGCACAGAGGCCGTTGAGGATGGAGCTGTGACGGAGACAGCGGCTGACGGGGCTGAAACCGCGGCGGAAACAGAGACTGGCGAAGACGGAATCGTGACAGAAGAACAGACTCAGTGGACGCTGACCTATCGCGATGTGATGGTGGGAGATACCAGCTATGGTCTGGGGTATTTCCTGGCAAAAACCAGGAGCAAGCACAATTCCGGCGTGGCTCTGGATCTGACGCTGGAGGATGCTGTCACCGGAGAGGAAGTGCAGATGCAGACAGCCATGCACGATCTGAGCCATTATTCCAGTACTTCGGAAAATAACAGCAATGCTAAGCTCCTGGCCAGTATCATGACTGAGGCAGGCTTTGGAACGCTGGTTTCTGAATGGTGGCATTTCCAGGATAATGATTCCACGCAGACCTCCTCCATGTCCGCGGTGGCGGTCAGCATAGAAGGCTGGAAAGCTGATGACGCGGGTTACAGATATTGTACGTCAGCAGGTACTTATTATATGGACTGTACGGTGAATATTGACGGCGTAGCCTGCCAGTTTGACGAGAATGGGTATCTGATTTCCGGATTTTGATTGTGACCTGGCGGCTGCATACTACTTTAGGATAAACGTGACGGGGAGATAAGACACACATGAAGACGTATTACGAACGTATGAGAACTTTCATCAGGTCCAAAAGAGGAATTGCTGTGATTGCCGTGGTGCTTCTGGTTATTGCCGCGGCAGCGGGATATCAGTACTGGTATGATCTGCAGCCGAAATTTCAGGATTTCACCATTGAGCTGGGAACGGAGACCGTCAGCATCTCGGATTTTATGACAGAGTACGCCAACGCGTCCAAAGTCAGCTTTGTGACTGATCCGTCAACCATTGATATTGACCATGTGGGCGACACGCCGGTGACTTTCCTGCACGGCAGAAAAGAGGAAACCGTGGTGCTGCACGTGGTGGATACCACGGCCCCCACGGTGGAATTTCTGGAGGAGATGGACGTGACCATTGATTATGTCCCTGATCCTGAGGATTTTGTGCTCAGTGTGGAGGATTACTCTGAGACGCGGATCTCCTTTGCGGAGGCGGTGGAGCCCGCGGATACCTGGGAGGATCGTATTCTGACGGTGGCTGTCACGGACGCAAGCGGCAATGTCACCAGTCAGGACTGTACACTGACTTATACCTGGATGGTTGATTCCTACGAGCTGGAATACGGCGATCATGTGACCAAACAGGATCTTCTGACTGCCCCGGGAAAGGGTCTTTCCCTGATCAATCAGGTTGATTTAAATAATATCAATGTTTCAGGACTGGGGGAGTACGTGATTTCCAGCACCTCCGGTTCCAAAACCCTGACCTGTACCATCTCTGTGGTTGATACCGCTCCGCCGCAGCTGGAGCTGCAGGAGGCAACGGTTTATCTGAACGCGGCCGTGTCGGTGGATGATTTTGTGGTGTCTGTCACAGATTATTCCGGAGTGGAAGAGGTGCGTCTGGTTGAAACGCCGGATACCTCCGCGGCAGGCGCTTATCCGGTGACCATTGAGGCGGTGGATATTTATGGAAATGCCACTACTGCGGAAACGGTTCTGCAGGTCAAGAGGGATAATGTTCCTCCGGTGATCAGCGGACTGACAAAGCTTACGCTGGCCAAGCACAGCAGCGCACCGGATTATTTCAGCGGGGTGACTGCCAAAGACGCGTACGACGGCGTCTGCCAGGTTTCCGTCAATGACGCCAGTGTCAACTATGACGCCGCGGGCACTTATTATGTGACGTATACCTCTTCGGATTCTTCCGGAAATGTCGCGACGAAAAAGCGCACGGTTGTCATTGAACATGACAGCGAGGATACCGCCGCACTGGTGGAGTCCATTGCCGTCACCCTGAGCGATGATGTGAAGTCGATCGCGGATTATGTCCGTTCAAACGTGTCCTATAATCACAGCTACGGCGGGGACGACCCCGTCTGGTACGGCTTTGTCACTAATAAGGCCGGCAACTGCTACGTTCACGCGATGTGTCTGCAGGCAATTCTGGATTACAAGGGAATCGAGAGTCAGCTGATCTGGACCACCGACAAATCGCACTATTGGCTGGTGGTCAATGTAGACGGAACCTGGAAGCACGTGGATGCCACTCCCATGTCCGGCACAATCAGAGAGGCATGTAAGGAACTGATGAATGATTCTCAGAGACTGGCAACGCTGAGAGGGCGGACATGGGATACCTCCCTGTGGCCGGCCTGCGAGTAGGAGGAAAATCATGGCGATGGAGGTTCTGATTTTACTTGCCGGTCTGCTGATTTACGCGGGATACGGAATTTACGGATTGTGCTGGCTTGGGGCGGCTGCCATTGTGACTTTTCTTGCCGGCCTTGCTCTGCCAAAACGAAAATGGCTTTTTTGGCCCGTGATCATCGTCAATGCGGGGCTGCTGGCGGTGATCAGGCTGCAGCCGGTTACCGGCGTTGGCATTGCGGCGCCTCTGGGAGTGTCCTATTTCACGCTTCAGATAATTTCCTATCTGGCGGATGTCCGCAGGGGAAAATACCCTCCGGAGAAGAATCCCCTGACATTTGCCCTTTATCTGACCTATTTTCCGCATTTACTATTGGGACCGATTGAGTCCTTTGATCACATGAAAAAAGCCCTTGGGGAGAGAAAAATCACCTGGGATGGTCTTTCGGCCGGCGCCCTCAGGGCAGTGTGGGGCGCGTTTAAGATGCTGGTGATTTCCGCGTCTGCCGGGGTGGTGGTAGGCGCAATCTCAGCTTCGCCGGAGAAATATCAGGGTGCTTATGCGCTTTTTGCCATGCTGTTGTATTCCATTGAGCTCTACGGGGATTTTTCCGGAGGCATCGACATCGTACTGGGGGTCTCTCAGATGCTGGGTCTTGGCCTGAGCGAAAATTTTGACGCGCCTTATTTTTCCCAGACAGTGGCGGAATTCTGGCGCCGCTGGCACATGACGCTGGGCGACTGGCTGAAAAATTATATCTACATACCGTTAGGCGGCAACAGGAAGGGAAAGGCGCGCAGGGTCCTCAATCTGATCGTGACTTTCCTGATTTCCGGTCTCTGGCATGGAGTGCATTATATTCTGTGGGGACTGTTTAATGGTATTCTGGTATCTTTGGGCAATTGCCTGAAGACAAAGTACAAGACGCTGAACCGGGCGGTTACCTATCTTCTGATCAGTATTCTCTGGTCTTTTTTCATCTGGCCGGACACCATGACCGCCTTAAAGAGCATCGCGTCACTGTTCACAACCTTTAATTATGGTGCGCTGGCTGCGGATATTCTGTCTTTGGGACTGAACGCGGGGGAATGGATCGTGTTTCTCTGTTCTCTTATCATCCTGTGGATGAACGATTGGAAAAAAGACCGTCTGGCTGTTGCTTTTGCGGGATTTTCACCTGCGGCGCGTGTGGCGGTGATTGGAGCGCTGGGTCTGCTGGTGCTGGTGTTTGGTATGTACGGGATCGGCTTTGAAGCCGAACAGTTCATTTACAGCAGCTTTTAGGAGGGGACAGAATGGAAAGGCCGAATAAATTCAAAACCGTGCTGTCGGTGTTTATGGTGCTACTGGTGCTTATCGCGGCGTTTCTGCTTCTGACCCGGCTTCTGGAGCCCAAATACGCTGAGACACTGACGGAAGGAAGCATGATTTCCCAGTATTATGAGGAAGCGGGCGGACATGAGGTTATTTTTATCGGGGATTGCGAGGTGTATGCCAACTTTTCTCCCATGGAGCTGTATCGCCAGGCGGGCATTACCGCCTATGTAAGAGGAACACCTCAACAGCTGCTCTGGCAGTCCTACTATATCCTGGAAGAGACTTTCACCTATGAGACGCCGAAAGTCGTAGTGCTGAATGTCAATGCCATGCGCTATTCGGAGCCTGTCAATGAGGCATATAACCGTCTGACCATTGACAATATGCGCTGGTCCGCTTCCAAAGTGGGGATCATTCAGGCGTCCATGACCCAGGAGGAAACCTTCTGGTCTTATGTGTTTCCCATTCTGCGGTACCATTCCCGGTTTGATGAGCTGACGAAAGAGGATTTCGCTTATTTCTTTCAGAATAAATACAGTACATATAACGGCTATCAGATGAATAAGGCGGTCAATCCGGTGGGGACGCTGCCAACCAAAAGGGTGCTGTCCGATTATCAGTTCGGAGATATCTGTTATGAGTATCTGGACCGCATCCGGGAGCTTTGCGAGGAAAACGGAGCTTCTCTGGTGCTGATTAAGGCGCCCAGCGTCTATCCATACTGGTATGATGAGTATGATGAGCAGATGGAGGAGTATGCCGCGCAATATGGTCTGGATTTTTACAACTTTCTGGACGTCACCGAAGAGATCGGAATTGATTACAGCACGGATACCTATGATGAGGGTCTGCATCTGAATTTATCCGGAGCGACGAAGCTTTCCGTTTATTTCGCGGATATTCTGTCTCAGGAGTACGGATTGACAGATTACAGAGAGGATGAGGAGATTTCCGCTGTTTACAACGAAAAGCTTGCGGCGTATGACGCCGCGGCCGCGGAATAGACAGCCTTTGAAATACATAGAGAAAAAGGAGATACTTGATGATGAAAAAGTACATGATCATTCCATTGACCGCCATGCTGGCTTTCGTTCTCGTATCCTGTGGAAGTACCGGGAACACAGATTTGTCCGATCAGGTGATTACCCGAAGCACAGACACAGCGGAAGAGACGGAAGCAACACAGGAAGAGGCCTCAAATGAGGTCGTTGAACAGGAAGTACAGGAAGAGAGTGAGCCCTTCTCCTTTGCGTATGAGGGAGCAGTGCTTATGCCTGGCGAGGCCTTTGACGCCTCCCTGCTTCCCACAGCGGACAGCACCTACACCACGCCCAGCTGCGCTATCGAAGGGGAAGATACAGTATATAATTATACCGCCTTTGAAGTGACGGTTTTTGATGATGGCAGCGGAGAGGAGATTTACTCCATTTATTTTATTGATCCCAATCTGACCACGCCGGAAGGGCTGGCACTGGGAGACAGTCTTGCCCGTGTGGAGGAGCTTTACGGAACCGGGTATGAAGAGGACGGGACCGCCATTGTCTATACCAGAGGGGAAACCAGACTGACCGTCATTTTGCAGAATGAAATGGTGATCAGCATTGAGTATTCGCTGGTTCTGTAATTGATGAAAGAAAGAAAAAAGCGCCTTGCGCCGGGGCTGATTGCCCTCGTCATTTTCCTCATGAATGCCTGTCTGTGTTCCTGTTCTGATTCTATGGGAACGGAAGATGGGAACACCATTCAAAATGAGACGGAGAGGGTAGAGCAGGAGAAAGCGGATTCGGACGGGTCAGAGACTGCAAAGAAAGAGGAAACGGATCCAGACGGGTCAGAGACTGCAAAGAAAGAGGAAACGGATCCAGACGGAGCGGAGACCAGGAAGAAAGAGGAAGCAGATCCTGACGGCCGGAAGAACGAAACAGAAGAAGAAACGACAAATAACAAAGCTGAGGGAGAGGGGGAAGAATCCCCGGATAGCACAGAGACAGAAATGCCGGACATATCCGGGGTGACTTCCGTAACATATCATGAGGGAGGCGATGCCCTCTCAGACGTCCTCTCCGGAGTCACAAGAGTTTCTGTCCTGGACTGGCTTGGCCTTCACCGGGAGGACGATTATTATCTTGGCACTCCCTATCCGGCGCAGGAGGATGGAACCCTGATTGGCGGAGCCTGCGGCAGTACGGATCGCAGAAATCCCAACGGAGACTGTGCTTC
>JAJQGR010000154.1 GCA_021200345.1 Lachnospiraceae bacterium
ATCAAGGATAATATAGTCAAAAATTTCTCTCAGATATGTTACAAGCTTTACCATTTGAGAGGGATTGACACTGGTTTTATATCTGGTCTGTGCACAGGGCATTAAGTACAGACTGGGGCGGCGCTTATCCCGGATCAGTGCCTGCTTTAACCGACAGCTGCCCTCCACCACGTCAACAAGATTATAGACAATGCGATTTTCCAGTCCCATCACTACATCCAGATTTCGCAGGCCGATGTCTGTATCAATCAGGCAGACCTTGTACCCCATGGCGGCGAGCCCTGTGCCCAGATTGGCGCAGGTCGTGGTTTTACCCACTCCGCCTTTCCCGCTGGTAACAACTAATACTTCACTCATAAGGAGCTCCTCCAAACAAATTATTGCCAGATTTGTGGCTTTCTCCCTGGTTTCTTAGTTGTCATTGGTAAGGTTGGAGGAATCCATCTCTGAAGCCTCAGAATGGAGAACCTCATCCTTATCTTCCGCAAAATAATATTCAAAAATCTGTTCGGCCAGCTGCGACGCGTAGGAAGAGCTGTAGCCGTAGCAGATGCGGGCAGCGACGCTGATCTCGGGTTCCTCATAAGGGGCGTAGCCCACAAAGAGAGCATGGTCCGGGCGGCTGGCGCTTTCCTGAGCGGTTCCGGTTTTACCCGCAACAGCCACAGTTTCCTCCAGATCAGTAAAAACACTGGAGTTTTCAACCACGGCACGCATTCCGGTATGGATTGCGTTCCAGGTACTGTCCGACAGCTCCACTGTATTTCGAACTTCCGCCTCATATTCTTCCAGCACATTTCCATCGGAATCCGTCAGCCTGTCCAACAGAGTCAGCTGATAGCAGGTGCCACTGTTTGCCACAGTAGTCACATATCTGGCCAACCCCACTGTGGTGTAGGAGTTGGTGCCCTGTCCAATGGCAGAGAGGACAGGAAACTCTGTGGACACCTGCGGTTCAGATTCGGAGATCTCCACACCGGAGGTTTCCGTCAGCCCGAATAAATCCGCGTAATAAGACAGCTTTTCCAGCCCCAGATCCGCATCATAATCTCCATTTTCATCCAGGCTCAGCCGATATCCTACCTCATAGAAAAAATAGTTGCAGGAATGACGGATTGCCTGGGAAACCGTCAGTGCTCCATGGGCACTGGGATAAATCCAGCACCGGTAAGAGGTTGTAAATCTGGTAAAAATACCCTGGCAGGTAATGGTTGTCTCCGGCGTAATGACGCCCTCCTCCAGCCCCGCTGCCGTGGAAACCATTTTAAAAGTGGAACCGGGCGCTGAGCGCTGCTGCGTGGCGTAATTGTACAGCGGATTGGACTGATCGGCCTGAACCATGGCGTAATAATCCGCGTCCACAGAATTGGCCATCATATTATTGTCATAACTCGGATAAGACACGAGAGCCAGCACCTTACCGGTATTTACGTCCGTCACTACCACGCTTCCCGCGTAAGGATCCAGGGCAAGCTGCGCCGGAGTAATGTCCAGATTCTGAATTCTGTCAATCATAAACCGATAGGCTGAGATTGAGCCGTCATAAAGCGCGTCTATCGTTTCCTCATCCAGATCTACCAGCTCCTGTTCAATGAGAAGCTTGCACACCTGAGTGCCGCTGATGGTATCCGTCTGAATCATGTATTTAATCAAAAGCTTCTGATACGTGGAGGATTCCTCCGCAGCCTCAAACATAAAATCAATCAGTTTTTCATAGATCTCCTGGGAATCTGCGTATTCTCCCTCCAGATCCAGCTGACTTACATCAATCCAGTTCCGGGAGATGCAATATTCCAGATACTCAGCCATGGAGATCGTTTCCTCAGAGAACCATGCCTGATAAACCTCATCATCCGTATCTACCAGATCCATGTCAATGACGCCGTAAGCTTTCAGAATCTCGATCAGCTGCTCTTCATAAGCCTGATATTCACTGCTCAGCTGATTGTAAGCGGTACGTCCGGATGTTACTTCAGTGTATAAATGGTCATACCTTTCCTCCCTGAAATCCAGATAAGCCGCGTATACCGCCTGTTCCGTCTCTCCGGCATCCTCACCGGCCATATGAGAAATACTGATAACATTGTTGGAAAACAGCGCATTGTACACATCGTAAATCGGAATGATGATATCAGAACTGTCCTCGTTGTCCGCCATGGTATAGGTTTTGACATTCTGTATCTTTGATACGAGTATACCAGCAATGCTTTGTTCCAATATGTCGTAACATGCTATCTGAAGGTCAGAATCTATCGACAAATAAACATCATTTCCGGCAGTGGGAGACACAGTGCCTTCTGTGTCCAGCACACGGCCGACCGTATCCACATAGACGGTTTCGTAGCCTTTTTCCCCCTGAAGCTCCAGTTCCATATGCTCCTCGATGCCGGATTTTCCCACCACATCGCTGGATGTATATTTTTCTTCCTCCCCGTTTGCCGCAAGCTCAGCGTTTAATTCCTCCAGCTCCGTGCTGCTGATCTTGCCGGTATATCCCAGAATCTGAGAGAAATATTCTCCATAGGTATATCTGCGGACAGTATCCTCCTCAATGGAAACCCCCTGAAGCTGGTCAATATTTTCCATAATGACGGCCACGGTTGCCTCACTGACGTCAGTAGCCACTGTAGTCCCAAGGTAAATCTGATACGCGGTCAGGCTCATGGCGTAACGGATGGTAACAATCTTTAATACCTCTGCCTTGGTATAGCCTTCTCCTATCAGAAAAATATAGTTTCCGTCCTCATCCTCTACTCTGTTCCCCTCCTCGTCAGTCTCGTAGCTTCCCACCGCGTATCCGTAAGTGGAATTTCCCGCAAGATAGGCCATCATTTCCTCCGCGGTGGCGGTCTCCTGCTCATAGGTCAGATCCTCCACATAGCTTTCTCCGTAGACATCCGCCTTAAAGCGAAGCAGAGAGGTGCCGGAGACGTCATACTGGTAAACTCCATTTTCATCCAGGTAAATATGAAAATCGCTGTAAATGGAATCCCCGTTTTTTTCAATCATTTTGATCAGAGTATAAATATTTTCATTCAGGAGCTGATTTTTAGTGCTGGAACTTTCATAGACATCTTCAATCTTTACTGTGTATGAGATCTCATTATAAGCCAGCAGCTTGCCGTTGCAGTCATAGATATTCCCCCTGGTGGCGGAGATGGTTCTGGTCTTTTGAATGGACACTTCATATTCTTCCAGATAGGTTTCCCCTTCTACAATTTGCAACACAAAAAGTCTGTACACAAGTGCGCAGACACAGCCCAAAAACAATACCCCCATAAGAAACAGCCTGGAGCTAAGTATTCTTTTCCACAAATCTCTCAGCGTTTCCCACATTTGCTTCTTTCTCCTCGATATGAACGCGCCGTGCCCTCCGGTTTAGCAGCGCGATGAACGGTAAACTCAGAATGGCAAGAACCAGAGTATAGACCAGCTCCGGCAGAATAACACTCTGAAAATAAGCCTGAAAATCAAATCTTCCCCGCAGGAGAAAATTGGTCACATACATGACAAAATTATACAGCAGATCTGAAATCGCGATAATTACTACCGGAAACACAAGCTCATCTTTATAAAAAAAATGTGCCATGCTGCCGGTGAAAAACCCGATCAAAAGATAAAACATACCGTAAACTCCCAGAAAGGATCCATAAAAAACGTCGCACAAAAGACCGCAGCTGACTCCCGTGACCATGCCGGTGTTAAGTCCCTGCTGAAAACTGGAAAACACAGTTACCAACAGAAGCACATTGGGAATAATACCGTTAAAGGAAAGGCGGGGAAAGATGGATGTATGCAGAATAAACGCCGCAATAATGGTTACAGCCTGTAATAATACTTTTTTGATGACCGCCATGTCCCGCTCTACTCCTCCTCGTAGGTCTCCTTTAATTCCAGAATCACAAGAACCTCTTCCAGATGATTGAAATCCACAGCCGGCAGCAATGTTCCGGATTTGGTCATGTTGTTGGCGTCCATGGAAATGGACTGAATGTAGCCTACCACCAGACCGGGCAGGAATTTATCACTGATGTTGCTGGTTACAATCTTGTCACCCACCGATGCGGAATCTGAGGTGTCAAGAAGCTGGGAAAAGCTGATCACGCCGTCGCTCTGAATCAGAGACAGATCACCGGCCACCAGCAGATTATCCTGGGTAGAGAGAACCTGGCTCATAATATACATGTCATCCGAAATAATGGAGGAAACTCTTGCCCAATTGGGTCCCACCTTGGTAATGATGCCCACCAGACCGCCGTCGGCAATGACGTTCATATCCACGGCAAGGCCATCGTTGGTTCCCTTATCTATGACAAAAGAATAATACCAGTTGGTACTCTCACTGGAAACAATTCTGGCACCGGTCTTGGTATAGCTCTCATATTGCTCGTCCAGATCAAAAAGCTTGCGAAGTTCATTCAGTTCATATCTGTCCTGCTGCAGCCGGTTCATTTCCACAGTCAGTTCATCCACCTGCTCCTGAAGACTCTCATTCTCCGCAATCAGCTCCTGCATGTCCGCATACAGGTCCGCCCTTTCCGTAAAAAAGGTCCCGACAATGCTGATTCCTTTCTGAAAAGGAACCACTGTGTATCCGGCCACATAGCCGAGCACTGTGTCAAATGCAGTTGTAAAGATGCTGACTGCCAAAAGCAGGCAGCAAAGGGCAGATAAAGCAAAAAGGAGATATTTACTTGGTATCGTAAATTTTTCTCCCTTTTTCCTGATTACTGGACTCATTTACTCATTCCTTCTACTGAAAAAGCAACGGTTTTAAAATAGTCCTCATTGATCACCTTGGCAAGACCCGCGGCCACGCTGGAAACCGGATTTTGTGCGGGGATCACTTTCAGACCAGTGCCTTTCGTCAGCTGTTCCGCAAAGTGCGCGATCTGAGAGGCTCCGCCGGTCAGATACAGACCGTTGCGGTAAATATCCGCGGAGAGTTCCGGCGGCGTCCGCTCCAAAATCAGCTTAACATGGTCAATAATCGCAGCAAACTGTTCCGCTAAAGCCGCGTCAACAACCTCCAGATCCACGACTCTCTCCATGGGAAGTCCGGTTACAATATCCCGGCCGAAAACAACGGCCTTCTGATTGCTGTCCTCCAGCTCTTTTAAACTGATTTTCAGCTTTTCGGCGGTTTTTGAGCCTATGACAAGATTATACTCCTTACGGATTGTGGATTTAATGGTTTCGTCAAATTTCAGTCCCCCGGTCTTAATCAGACGGCTTAAAACAATTCCGCCCAGAGAAATCAGAGAAATTTCCGTTGTGTGGAAACCAATGTCCACAATCAACGCTCCAATGGCGGTTTTGACATCAATGCCAAGTCCCAGTCCGTCGGCTACCGCCTTTTCCACTACATAGACATCTTTGGCTTTTACTCCGGCATTTTTGACCAGATCATAAAAAGCTCTTCTCTCCACGTCTGTCACATCTGTGGGGACCGCCATATAATAATCTGCGGGCAGCACCTTTCCCTTGAAAATATCGGAGATAAAGTACCGGATCAGGACTTCCATATCCCGGATGTCGGCAATCACTCCGTTATTTAACGGAAACGAAACCCGGATATTGGAAGGTGCCTTCTCATACATTTCATAGGCGCTGTCGCCGTAGGCAAAAATATTTTTCTTATTTTCGATGGCAATCATGTTTTTCTCAATGACGTAACCATCATCATTCTGCGAGTAAATTTTAATATTGTTGGTACCCAGATCAATACCGAATATATTTGTTCCCAAAGTATCTTACCCCTTTCTATATCTCTCCAAGCTCGCGAAAGCTTGTATATGTATGATCCCCAATAATAATATGGTCAATCAGCGGTAAATTAATCAGTTTCCCGCTCTCCGCGATTCTGGCGGTGATGCCTTTATCCTGGGAAGAAGGCGACGGATCCCCGCTTGGATGGTTGTGCAGTAAAATCAAACCGCTGGCATTGTGGCGCAGAGCCGCAATAAAAACCTCCCTGGGAGAAATCAGGGAAGCGTTTACTGTACCCGAGGAAAGACGCTCTTCCCCCAGATAATGTCCTTTAGAGTCAAGGAACACGGCCAGCACCTGTTCTGTCCTGAAATGGCGCATTGTTTCCATATAGTAGGCAGCCACCTTACCGGGATCCCGGAAAGAAAGCTCCGAGTGAAGACTCTGCCTGGACATACGTCTGGACAGTTCCGCCAGGGCCAGAAGCTTGACCGCTTTCACTTCTCCAATACCGTGAAGCTTTAAAAGATCCTGAAGCGTGAGCCGGTAAAGTACCGTCAGATTCTCTTGCATACCATAGGTATTCAGCACATCCTGCGCCAGCTGCAGGGCGCTTTTATCTCTGGTGCCTGTGCGCAGAATCACTGCTACCAGCTCCGCGTCTGTCAACGCCCCCGGACCGCTGGAAAGAAAACGCTCATAGGGCAGAGTCTGTGAAGAAATGTCTGATTTCATCTATGCCTTTCCCTCTCCAGGTACAGGCAAAATCCACAAGTCACCAGATATTCTACCATAAAATTCCGGTCATGTATACAAATAAAATTAAAATTTTATCAGGCCCTGATCCAGCAGAGACTGTACGCTTTTGAGTATTCCGAATTTCGCGTGAGGCCAGGTCAGACCGCCCTGAAAATATACCGTATAGGGCGGTCGGATGGGTCCGTCCGCGGACAACTCAATACTGGAGCCGGACACAAAGGCTCCCGCCGCCATAATTACCGGGGCATCATATCCAGGCATATCCCAGGGCTGTGGCGTCACAAAAGAATCCACCGGCGCCGCTGCCTGAATTCCCTGGCAAAATGCGATGACGCCCTCGGGATTTCCAAAAGTCACAGCCTGAATAATATCATGACGGGAAGCACGGCTGTCGGGAAACACTGAAAATCCCAGCTGCTCATAAAGGTTTGCCGCAAAAAC
>JAJQGR010000259.1 GCA_021200345.1 Lachnospiraceae bacterium
CAATGTTTATGGAATATTTAAATATAAAATCACAATTGTGAGTTATAATTCTTTCAGACAAGCTGAATTGCGCAGCTGACCACTCAGGCGGACATTCAGCCAACGCAAACCTGGCCTTCAAAGGCCTTTCCCGGATGATTATATGCAGGAGAACCTCACATGTCCTTTCACAGAATGAAAAAAAAGCATACCCCCGAAACTCCTCCCAGAACAGAGGTGGAGATCATCACTGCCGACTGCGAAAAGGGACTGACATGCGCCCAGGTGGAGGAGCGCCTGGCCGCAGGCTGGGTCAACACCGAGGTGGACGACAGCCGGGAAACCACCGGCAGCATTATCCGCAAAAATCTCTGCACGTATTTTAATTTCATTTTTCTGTTTCTGGCTATTCTGATCATCGCGGTGGGATCGTACAAAAATCTGTCTTTTATGGTGATCGTCATTATCAATACTCTCATCGGCATTGTTCAGGAGCTGCGGGCCAAAAGAGTGCTGGATCAGCTGAATATGGTGGCCGCCCCCCAAACCGGGGTCATCCGGGACGGGGAGTACTCATCTGTACCCTCCAGTCAGCTGGTTCGGGATGATATTGTGGTCTTTCGCGCCGGCAATCAGATACCGGCGGACGCAGTGATCCTGTCCGGCCAGGCACTGGTCAACGAGTCTCTTCTCACCGGCGAGTCCAAATCAGTCATGAAAGCGACGGGGGATCCGCTGATCTCCGGCAGCTTCATCGTGTCCGGTGAGTGCTTTGCCAGGCTCACCGCTGTGGGCGCGGACTCCTATATTTCCCGGCTGACGCTGGAGGCCAAAGCCATGAAAAAGGGGGAGCAGTCCCAGATGATGCGCTCCTTAAACCACCTGCTGTGGATCGTGGGGGTTGCTCTGATTCCCATCGGCATCGCCCTCTTTGTGCAAAGCTACACCGTCACCGGGGAAACCTTCGCCAAAAGCGTCACCTCCACCGTGGCCGCTTTAGTGGGAATGATCCCGGAGGGGCTCTATCTGTTGGCCAGCATTGCTCTGGCGGTCAGCTCCATGCGTCTGGCCAGAAAGCGGGTACTGCTGCACGATATGAAGAGCATCGAGACCCTGGCCCGGGTGGACGTGCTCTGCGTGGACAAGACCGGCACCATCACGGAAAATTCCATGGAGGTAAAGCAGCTGATTCCCACCGGGCTTTACGATACGGACGCCATGCCGCCGCTGTCCTCCCTGATTGGGGATTTTACCTGCGCCATGAAAAATGACAACCAGACCATGGCTGCCATGAAGGAATATTTTCAGGAAAATACCGGACAGACGCCGGTCAGGGTGACGCCCTTTTCCTCGGAGGTGAAATACAGCGCCGTCACCTTTACAGATGGGGCCTATGTGCTGGGCGCGCCGGAATTGCTGCTGGGCGAAGACTATCACCGATATGAAAGGGAGTTGGATGATTATTCTTCCAGAGGCTACCGGGTGCTGGTCTTTGGCTCTTATGATGGGGAAATCACCGGGCAGCCCCTGGATGGGCCGGTGACTCCGCTGGGGTTTGTACTGCTCTCCAATCCCATCAGAAAAGCCGCGCCGGACACCTTCTCCTATTTTGCTGAGCAGGGCGTGGAGATCAAGGTCATTTCCGGGGACAACCCGCTGACCGTCTCAGAAGCCGCCAAAGAGGCCAAAATCGCCGGAGCGGACAAATATGTGGACGCCACTACTCTGGAAACCCAGGAAGATATCGATTACGCCATCAAAAAATACACGGTTTTCGGCCGGGTCACCCCGGAGCAGAAGCGGCAGTTTGTACAGGCGCTGAAGCGCCAGGGCCGGACCGTGGCCATGACCGGCGACGGTGTCAACGATGTGCTGGCCTTAAAAGACGCGGACTGCAGCGTAGCCATGGCCTCCGGCAGTGACGCCGCTGCCCAGGCTTCCCAGGTAGTGCTGCTGGATTCCGACTTTTCCTGTATGCCTGCTGTGGTGCTGGAGGGCCGCCGGGTAGTCAACAATATCCAGCGCTCCGCCGGACTGTTCCTGGTGAAAAATATCTTTTCTTTCCTGCTGTCCCTGTTCTCCCTGGCCGCCGCCGTCACCTATCCGCTGGAGGCCTCCCAGATTTCGCTGATCGGCATGTGGACCATCGGCATTCCGGGCTTCTTCCTGGCGCTTCGGTCCAACCATGACCGGATCCAGGGACACTTTCTTTCCAACGTGATGCTGCGTGCCCTGCCCGGAGGCATCACCGATATGCTGGCGGTCAGCTCCCTGACCGTCTTCGGGCTGGTCTTCGGCATCGATTCGGCCAGCGTTTCCACCGCGGCCATGTGTCTGGTGGCCATTGTGGGCTTTATGCTGTTGTATCAGGTGATTGATCCCAAAAAGTTTACTGACTGGGGCATTCTGATTTTAAACATCGCCGGATTTGTGTTCTGCTGCCTCTATCTACCGGAGCTTTACTCTGTAAGCCGGGTGTCCAGAGAGGGGCTCATGCTGCTTGCCGTGTTTGCCATCGCCGTGGAGCCGGTGTACAGATATCTGACGAAGCTGTTAGATGGGATACAGAGACTGTTTGGACATGTGAAGGAAAGCAGACCATAAGCCGGGTTCTGTCCATATCAAAGGATATGTGATGATCATCTATCTAGGCCTGCCGTTACCGACAGGCTCAAGCGACCTACCTGAACTATAAGCCGGGCCGGCCATGAAGTTCTGCTTGGTCTTGCTTCGGATGGGGTTTACACGGCTCCCCCTGTTACCAGGAGGACGGTAGTCTCTTACACTGCCATTTCATCCTTACCGGTTTCCCGGCGGTTTCTTTTCTGTTGCACTTTCCCTGGAGTCGCCTCCGCCGGACGTTATCCGGCATCCCTGCCCTGTGAAGCCCGGACTTTCCTCACCCGCTTTCGCGGCCGCGATCATCTGTTCTGCTTTCCTGAGCCATCATAGCACACAAAAGGCCGGGAAGTCAACCCGGCCTTATCAAGGTTCTATCGTATCGCGTCTTTCATACTCTTCACATAATCCGCCACGTATGGAACGCTGTCCGCGCCATGGGCGGCGATGATTTTGACAATGGCAGAACCCACAATCACGCCGTCCGCCTTCGCGCTCATCTCTTTTGCCTGCTCCGGTGTGGAAATGCCGAAGCCAATGGCTGCCGGTACCTTCGTCGCCTCCCGCACCAGCCCCACCATGGCGCCGATGTCCGTGGTAATCCGCGAGCGGACGCCGGTGACGCCCAGGGAAGAGACACAGTATACAAAGCCCTCCGCTTCTCTGGCAATGGTGCGGATGCGGTCATGGGAGGTGGGCGCAATCAGAGAAATAAAATCAATGCCGTATTTGCGGCACAAGGGCTGAAAATCCGCCTTCTCCTCATAGGGCACATCCGGCAAAATCAGGCCGTCGATGCCCGCCTCCGCAGCTTTTTGCAGAAATTTCTCCGTACCGCCCTCAATATTGGTTTTGGTATTATTTCCGTAGGAATAAACCACGTTGGCGTAGGTCATGAATACCAGCGGAACAGTCACGGTTGTGCGCAGTTCTTTGACCATGTCCAGAATGCTGTCCGTGGTCACGCCGCCGGACAGCGCCCGCAGATTGGCCTCCTGGATCACCGGGCCCTCCGCCGTGGGATCGGAAAAGGGAATGCCTAATTCAATCACATCCGCCCCCGCTTCCTCCATGGCCTTCACCAGCTTTTTGGTGGTCTCTAAGTCCGGATCGCCGCAGGTGATGAAAGGAATAAATGCTTTTCCTTTTAAAAATGCGTCAGTCACTTTACTCATGGATATCCTCCCCTCTGTACCTGGCAATGGCGGCGCAGTCCTTGTCGCCCCGGCCGGAAATATTGATGACCATGATCTGATCCTTCCTCATGGTGGGCGCCAGCTTTCTGGCGTAAGCTACCGCGTGGGCGGACTCAATGGCCGGAATAATGCCCTCCAGTCTGGACAGGTATTCAAAGGCGTCCACCGCCTCATCGTCCGTGATGGCCACATACTGGGCCCTGCCACTGTCATAGAGCATGGCGTGCTCCGGCCCGATCCCCGGATAATCCAGTCCCGCGGAAATGGAGTATACCGGCGCAATCTGTCCATACTCATCCTGGCAGAAATAAGACTTCATACCGTGGAAAATACCCAACTTCCCGGTGGCCAGGGTGGCCGCAGTTTCAAAGGTATCCACGCCCCTGCCCGCCGCCTCGCAGCCAATCAGCTGTACCGACGGATCATCTATAAAATGATAAAAAGCGCCGATGGCGTTGGAGCCGCCGCCCACGCAGGCCAGCACACAGTCCGGAAGCCTGCCCTCCTTTTCCTGCAGCTGTTCCTTGATTTCTTTGGAAATCACCGCCTGAAAGTCCCTCACAATGGTGGGGAAAGGATGGGGACCCATAACAGAACCCAGCACATAATGGGTATCCGCAATCCGGTTGGTCCATTCCCGCATGGTCTCGGAGACAGCGTCCTTTAAAGTGGCAGTTCCGGAGGTAACAGAGTGAACCTTCGCGCCCAGCAGACGCATGCGGTACACATTCAGTGCCTGTCGTCTGGTATCCTCCTCGCCCATAAACACCTCACATTCCATATCCATCATGGCCGCGGCCGTGGCTGTGGCAACGCCATGCTGGCCCGCGCCGGTTTCGGCGATAACCCTGGTCTTGCCCATCTTTTTGGCCAGGAGAACCTGCCCCAGGGCGTTGTTGATCTTGTGAGCGCCGGTGTGATTTAAATCCTCTCTCTTTAAATAGATTTTGGCCCCGCCCAGGTCATCGGTCATACGTTTGGCAAAATAGAGGTTGGACGGGCGTCCGGTGTACTCTCTGAAAAGTGTGTTCAGTTCTTCGTTGAACTGGGGATCGTCTTTGTAGTGATTGTAGGCCTCCTCCAGTTCAATGACGGCGTTCATCAAAGTTTCCGGGATGTATTGACCGCCGTGAATCCCAAATCTTCCTTTAGACATCGTTGTTCTCCTTTTATCAGTTTCTATGTTCATAATCCGGATTATGAAATTCTGGCAGCTCTTACGGCTCTGCGGATTTTGTCCGGGTCTTTGCATTTGTCAGTCTCCACACCGCTGGAGATGTCCACCATGAAAGGGTGGTATCTGGCGATGACCTGCGGAAGGTTCTCAGGAGTCAGACCGCCGGCAAGAATATAGGGGCGATGAAAAAGAGGCTCCTGTTCAGGCGCTTCGTCCCGTGTTAACAGCAGGCTGTGGTCGAAGCACTGTCCGGTACCGTAGCCGTTATCCAGCAGAATCTGGTCCGCGGTGGAAAGCTGCGCCTTTCGCAAATCGTCCAGGGAACGAACCTTAAAAGCTTTCCAGATCGGGACTCCGGGCAAAAGAGTTCGAAGCTTGGCGATATCCTCCTCCGTCTCCTGTCCATGAAGCTGAACAATCCGGATGGCGCCGGAATGAACGAGCTCTGCTATTGTTTCCGGCGTTTCATTGACAAAGACTCCCACCGTCGGAATACCGGGATCCATCCGCCTGCGCAGATCGCAGGCCTCCCGCAATGTCACGTAACGGAAGCTTTTTTCCCAGAAAATAAATCCGGCATAGTCCGGCAGGAATTCATTGATGTAGTCTACGTCCTGGGGACGGCGGATCCCGCAGATTTTAATCTGGACAGGCATGCCAACTCTCCTTTCCGGCAGTTTTCCCTTACACAGAGCCTTTTTCATGAGCCACGTTCATACCTCCGGCCGCGGTGTGAAACTCCTTAAGCCTGGCCTTTTTGTCCGCAGCCCGCATCAGGGCCTCGCCCACCAGCACCGCGTCCGCTCCCAGGGCAGCCAGGGATTTCACATCCTCACAGTCTTTGACGCCGGATTCGGCCACAAAAGTAACCCCTTGGGGGATCAGCTCCCGCAGCCTTGCCGCGTTTTCAAAGTCCACGGTAAAGTTTTTCAGGTTCCGGTTATTGACGCCCACCAGCCTGGCGCCGGCCTCCAGAGCGGAAGCGATTTCCGCCTCGTCGTGAGCCTCCACTAAGGCGCTGAGACCCAGCTCGTCGCAGATTTTCAGATATTCACGCACAGTCGCCGTGTCCAGAAGAGCGCAAATCAGCAAAACCGCATCCGCCCCCATCAGCTTCGCCTGGTAAATCTGATAGGCGTCCACGGTGAAATCCTTGCGGATCATGGGCAGTGTAATGGTCTGCCTGATCTGGCAAAATATTTCATCAGAGCCCAGAAACCACTTAGGCTCGGTCAGGCAGGAGACGCAGTCCGCACCCGCCGCCTGATAATCCTTCGCAATTTCCAGATAGGGAAACTCCTGGGCGATGACGCCCTTGGAGGGGGAAGCCTTTTTGACCTCACAGATGAAAGAAAGGCCGGGCTTTTGCAGTGTTTTTTCAAAGCGGAAAAAATGTTCGCTTCCACTTTGCCGCTGCTCTTGCGCAAGCTGCAGGGCCTGTTGTTGAATTTCTTCCATTGATTTTTGCTCTTTTGCCCGGGCCACGCGGACCCGGGAATAAGCAGCCAGTTCATCTAAAATCATACCAGCCTCCCTCATCTGAACCTCCTGATTACTGTTTTGATGCCTGAATATATGCCTCCAGCTTTTCCCTGGCCGCGCCGGAATCAATCAGCTCCGCCGCCATCTTCACACCCTCGGCCATATCCTTTGCCACGCCGCCGATGTACAGGCCCGCGCCGGCGTTGAGCAGTACGGTATCCCTCTTCGGTCCCTTTTCCCCGTTCAGAATGGCCAGAGTGATGGCCGCGTTTTCTTCAGGTGTACCGCCCACCAGATCGGCCTTCTCACATCGGGTAAAGCCGAAGTCCTCCGGTTTCACCGTGTATCTGGTGAAGGTCCCGTTATTGTTCTCACACAGCAAAGTATCGCAGCAGGTGGATATCTCATCCAGCTTCGCGGTGCCGTACACGGC
>JAJQGR010000219.1 GCA_021200345.1 Lachnospiraceae bacterium
TGTGTTCCAGTCATCCTGACAGGAAGCCCGCCCGCCTTCATTCTGCACAGCGTCAAAAGCTGCCCATTCCAGCTGAACAATCTGGTTCACCAGCTGTTCCATATTGTGATTTTCAGCAGCCGTTTTGATCTCTTCCAGGGAAGGAACCGGACGGATTGAAGCAGTCAGTTCTTCTTTCTCTATACCAGTATCATCAGCAGTTTCGATGTTACTGCCTCCAAATATCTTTTGCAGTATCGCTCTCCCGTAAGGCTCCAGGAATGTTTCCTGTGCCGGAATGGATATATTTTCCAAAATTCCCTGTTTTTTCAGTTCATCCAGTATCAGCAGCGCAATATATTCGATGGTTTGACACACCACATCCTGGCTTTCCCCGTTCGCCTCATTTTCTTTCCAAACAGAGCGCTGGTCCGCGTAATCGCCCAGAGCCTCTGACAGGCTGGAAAGGACTCCAAGGCATTCAAACCGGGCGCTGCTCTTTTTCAGCCATTTATAGTAAGGCGGAAAAACGTGGTTCACATAATGAACCAGCCTGTACAGCTCCTCGATATATTTGTACAGCGCTATCTGAGCGGTGACGTAATCTCCCCGTTTCATGGAGCGGGGATAATTGTACTGGCCATACTGTCCCAGCTGAAGCAGGCTGTTGGCAATTTTGACCTGCCAGTATTCTTCAGGACAGATATCGTAAAAATTTGCTCTTCTGGCACTAAACTCTCCCACCGGGTCAGCAAAAACCCGACCATTGGTCACAGTGGCCAGAGCTTCATCAGGAATGGACAAAAGGCTCTGGATATCCGCAATATCCTCTGCTTTGGAATATCCTGTAAAGCGGGCAAAAAAGCGATCCATATCAAAGACGCCCACTCTGCCGTTTTCGATCACCACATGACGCCGATACCCGTTGAATTCCTGCGGAAGCATCTGATACAGTTCTGACAGCTGTTCCCCGTAAGTCTCGTAGTCCTCATGGGTCAGCCAGATACACAACCCGGGTCCAAAATCATGATCCTGGGAAATCTCATCGTCAAATCCCAGGCAATCGCTTCCCTCTCCCACCAGGCCCACGGCCATTTTGTCCATGCATTCCGGAGCGTACTGAGAAAAAAGCGGCAGGAAAGCCTGTTCATAAAATGCCTGAGCCAGTTCCAGACCAAATCCTGTTTTGACCTGAATTTTCGATGCTTCAGGTTCGTTATCAGAATCTGCAGGGGCTGCTGAAATATCTGCTGTATTGACTCGTTTTGGCGCCACCAGAGAATCTGCCCCCACCTGTTGTTTTTTCACAGCCGATGCATTTAATGAAGCCGGATTGACTGATTTCGGCTGATCCTGCTGCTCCCCCATTGCCGGATCAGGCGTAAGTTCCATACCCAAATGTTCCTCCACATAATGCAGATTATCCAACAGATTATAATAGTTTTGTGTAACGCCATGGGTTTTGCGGTACTCATCTAACGCCGTCAGGTAATAGCCTCTGGCCGCTTCATAATCCTCTTTCATCACATAAGCCTGGCCCAGAGACGCCAGCGCGGCGCTATAATGATAATCCTTATCCCCCGGAAGCGAATCAAAAAGCTGAACACTGTCATTCAAATGTACCAGCGCTTCATCTACGCGCCCCATCTGCAGAAGTGTGGTTCCCATATTGGAATGAGAAATCGCAATTTTTTGCGTATCGTTACTGTTTTCCAGAAGCTTCAGCGCCTGGTTCTGCGCCGCAACCGACTGCCTGAAATCTCCCATCTCCTGATACAGCAGGCTGATGTTATTATAAAGAGCCGCAAAGCGGGGATCGGTGGGTTCCAGTTCTCTCTGATAAATGGGAAAGACTTTTTTGTACTCTTCCAGAGCCCCGTCGTATTTTCCCATGGCACGCAGACCAGTGGCTATATTTAACAGAGTTGTAGCGTAAGGAATGCTCTCTTTCAGACCCAGCTGCTCCAGAAACTGTTTTGCCCGGTCGCAGGCAGCCAGCATTTCATCAAAACGCCCCATATCTCTGTAGTAGCCGATCAGTTCATTCAGGATTGTGATACAGCAATTGTAATCACCATGGGCAAAGGCAGTATCCAGCTGCTCCATCAAAAAGGGCTCTATCTGTTCCAGCTGATGACTGTCAAAAAGCATATCCAGTGTCTGTAAAATTTCCTCCGTACTCATATTGCTGTTTCCTTTCCTTTTTAAAGGATACTTTCCTTTAAGGATTTCCCCTTTTTCTCTCTCACCATTTCCAGAAGACCAAGCTTCGTAAATTCATATATATGGATTTTCTGGTAGTCATGCGCCGCAAGGTTCTTCATGAAGTTCAAAATCTCCGTTTCCTGCGCTTTTTGCTCCATATTGATGAAGTCAATGATTATGATCCCGGTAATATTCCGAAGGCGAAGCTGTCGCAGCACCTCAGCCGCCGCCTCCATGTTGGTCTCAAAATACAGCTTTTGGGAATCTCTGCCCTGAGTGGCTGATCCACTGTTCACATCCACCACTGTCATGGCTTCTGTCTGCTCTATGCAAAGATATCCGCCATTTTTCAGCCAGACCTTTGTGTGCAGCGCCTCCTCCACACGGGAGGGGATATTGTAAAGCAGAGGAAGGGAGACCTGCGGATCCTGATAATACCGGATTGGAGGATCTGAGGTCATGGATTTCTGCTCAGAAAGCTCTTCCTGTATGGCTGTATACAGACGGAAGGAATCCGTCACGTACTCTTCTATTTTGAAGCCGCAGTCTCCCACTTCCTGTCTGATATTCTCCAGCCATCCGGCCGGTTTTTCCAATATGGAATAACAGCTTCTGTGCGCCGCTGTCCTGACCAGGTGATCCAGCGCTTTTAAAGTATCAGAGCAGTCCTGATGAAGCACATCCAGCTTCTGCTCTTCTACCATTCTTTGCGCCTTAGTCCGCAGGATCAGATCATAATCTGCAAATCCAATCAGACTTTCATCCGGAGCACAAAGCCCTTTATAGCGAAAATAAGACGATATAACATCTCGCACGTCCCCCTGACAGCTTTTGGAGTAAAAAAGCCTTCCTGACCCCAATTTGGCCACACAGAAGCGTCCTGCCAGCTCGATCCTGTCAGTAACGGCGTAATCCTTGGTCTTAACCGGTTCCCTCTTTACCTGTAAAAGGACTTCATCCCCATCGGAAAGCTTTCCCTGAAACTGGCGGTTGAGCACCCTGGTATACCTCAGCTCCTTCGTGGGCAGAAAGGCGGTGGTACCTTCCTGATCCAGCGCAAAAAAGGCGGCTGGAATATTGCGGACCTGATGCCTGCATTTTCCGATCAGAATGGTTCCCACCGTCAGGGTGTCCGGCTGTGGGAGGATCTTCAGATATTCCAGGGTTCCATCGCAATAAAACAAAGCAACATCCCTGCTTTTCTGACCGAAAGTATATTCAGTTAATATCAATTTTCCGCTGAATGCTTTCATTTGCATATTCCATATTTTTGAAAAAGCGTATCAATAGGTAAACAAAGTCTGATGAAAGAAAGATGCAAGGATTATTATAGTTTATCGGTTAAAATCTGTAAAGGAGCATAACTTTAAAGATTTTATTAAGAAACAGTGCTATATCCCACTTTTCATTAATCGGACATAAAATTCAACTGTCCGGACCAATGTTTTTACAGGAATGCGTTCATTATTCCCATGAATCATGCCCCGCTCTTCTTTTGACAATTTCATGGCAGAGAATTTATATACTCTGTCTGTAATTCTTGAATAATGCCACGAATCACTGCAGGCCATCATCAAATAAGGAGATACCAACGCTTCTTTCCAGGTATCTGATACAGCCTGGCACAGAAGTTTCCATTCCTGACAGTCCGTATCGGAATCCGGAGAAGCATTTCTTCCTTCATATATCGTAACATCAATGTTCGGGTTATTGACCACTTTTTCCAGATAATCCCTGGCAGACTCTACCGTATCAGTACCCATTAGCCGCAGATTCATCCCCACGGAAGCTTTCGGTGGAATGACATTGAACGCTGCCCCGCCCTCCATTTTCGTAACCGCGCAGGTAGTCCGCATCATGGCATTCAATTCCCCGCCGGATTTTTTGCAAACGAGATCAAACAACCCTTCAAAGCACCAGAGGTTTGCAAAGATGATTTTATACAGAAAAGTGGAGTATCTTCCAAGTACATCCAGCATTTCCCGAACCGGTTTCGTTAACTGACGCGGGAACGGATGATTTTCCACATCCACTACCGCCTGAGCCAGCTCTCCTACAATGGTATGAACGGGCGGCATGGAGGCATGGCCGCCGCCGCTCTTTGCGTGAAATTCCGCATTCATCATGCCCTTTTCCGCAATCCCGATCAGCGCGCACTCCCGCTTCACACCGGGAAATACATTTTCCACCACAGCTCCGCCTTCATCCAGTACCATTGCCGGATGGATTCCATTTTCTTCAAACCAGTCAACAATTGCCGGGCAGCTTGGCCCGTTGATTTCTTCCTGCCCTGAAAAAGAAAAGTAAATATCTCTTTCCGGCTGGAAGCCCTCGCTGATCAGCTTTTCTGCCGCTTCCAGAATCCCGCATAAGGTTCCCTTGGTATCCAGCGTTCCTCTGCCCCAGATCACATCATTTTCCAACACAGCCTCAAAAGGCGGCTTTTCCCAAAGTGCTTCTTCTACGGGTACGACATCATAATGGGCCATAAGCACTACCGGATCTCCCTCATTTTTCCCTTTCCAGTGATACAAAAGGCCATTGATTCCCAAATGTCTCAGTTCACATGTTTTGTGGACATTGGGAAAAAGCTTTGGAAGCAGATCTCTGAATTTTTGAAATTCCGTCTCGTCAACCAATTTCGGATCATTATATGATATTGTTTTGCAGCGGATCATCTCCTGCATGTCAGATACAATTTTATCTTCATTTAACGTTACCGGTTCCTGAGACGGCTTTAATTCCTCTTTTGGCTTAAAACTGGCGGCCCTGATGAGAAGAATGGCAATCCAGATAATAAGTATGAAGATAATCGCCAACACAAGATATTGCATTCTGTACCCCCTTACAAAAGACCTTTCTTATATAGAATTCGTGCCGCGCCAATCGCAATCAGGGCTCCCACCGGTACCAGTACACTGACAGAACCCGAAAGAGACGGCACTGCCAAAAACAGTATCACCATAAAGATTAATGGTGCCATGGCTACCTTCCAGTTTTTACTGATATACACCACTGCCAGACCTCCAAACAGGGCAGGCAGGATATTGTCAAAAGCAGGGGCCAGCAGCTCACTGTTTAAAATTGGTGTCAGAGGAACTAAAAGCGCTACTCCCAGGGCAATAATAATGGTTGTCACAATAGAGGATGTGGCCACAGCAATTGTTGAGATTACTTCTCCCTCCTCACTGCCCGGTTTTACGTTTGCATTTTCCATGGCTGACAAGGCTGCCGGAACCTTCAGATTGGTCAGGTTCCCGGTTACAAACGCAAGATAAGAACTTCCGGAGTCAAGCATTGGAACATAAGTAAAAACCTCAATCAGACCAACTGTCCAGAAAATAGGCGCTACGCCCAAAAGGCCTTTCACAACGGACTGCCAGTCAGGCCATGCTCCGAAAATGATACAAGTCAGGATGGGATACAAAAAAATCATGACCAGTGCGGACAAAATCCAGATGCGACCATATAAATGCGTTTTTTCCTCATATGTTTTATTGTTCATTTCAGCCTCCTATCATTGGTGTAATGACAACCGCAAATGCCATTCCTCCCAGCATACTGATGGGAAGAGCATAGTTTTCGATCCATTTCATATGAAATTTCTTCGACAATAATCCACAAATACACATCAATACTGCCGAGAAAAGTAGCACAAAGATTGGGATCCACCCGGCCAGTCCTTCACGGATATCCGCAAAAACCATTCCCAAAAACGCGGAAATCATGCCCAGAAATAATGCGGTCATCAGGATATCTCCCCACTTAGCGTCCCGGTTTTTAATTTTTGCTATTCCTCCCTGAATTTTCCGGCCGAATAAGGCAACCCAGAGCATCCCCGGAAAAATACCAAGAGTCATTACCCAGGCAATGGCCGTATAAACCTTCGGGTCAGTCACTGTCTCAGCAATGGATACTCCCAGAGCGCTGGCTGTAGAGGTTGCCGCGGGAAGCTCATAGGTAATGGCGCCAATTACGCTCAAACGCAGCCACGGCAATGGCAGCCCCAGAAACTTTGATAATGTAATGACTCCCAGCAGAATAGATACGGCAGGAGCAATTGTAAAAACTGCCGTGGACACTACTGTTCTGCGAAGGACAGCCATATCCATACCGATCTCTCTGCCACGCCGCCAGGACCTGACCATAAAAAAGACTGACTGGGCGATGACAAACAGAATGACAGCGCCGGCCAGAATAAACAAAATGGGACTGTTTGGACTGAAACTCATAATCATTTTCTCCTTTGAATGTTTCAAGAACACAAAAAAGCGCCGCAAGGTACTATTTTCAGCGGCGCCTTTGCCTGATTGCTTCAATTAAAAAGTTTATCAGTTATTGTTTGCATCGTCAATATTATTTACAGCCTTTTCATTAAAGATTAATTTTATCTTTTATAATGTGAATATAAGGAACATCACTTTTTTTCAGATAGAAAAGTCCTTAAGAAAAATTAAGGAATCATTTACTTCACCAACATTGCGGGTGATCACAGGAATATGGTAAAATGAAATAAACATTGCAAAAGAGGGAGGTACTTATTTATGTTATCACAGGTTTTACCGTTCTTAATTCCGATTGTTATCATTTTGTTACTTATTGTTATCTTCGTCGGAGGATACTTAAAAGCACCGCCGGACTCTGCCTTTGTCATCTCCGGCCTGAAAAAGGAACCGCGGGTACTGATCGGCCG
>JAJQGR010000264.1 GCA_021200345.1 Lachnospiraceae bacterium
AGATGACTGCCCGTTTTTGCACATGGAAAATGTTGTGATAACCCCGCATATTTCCGCTAATACGGTGGATTCCTTTTTGCGGACACAGGAAGAGACCGCAGAAAACATCATAGGAATATTTGACGGAAAGCATACAGTTAACACCTTGAATGACCCATACCGGGAGGAATAGCTATGGCAATTCGTTTTGCTGAGACGACCCTTGGAACAGTGGAGGGATGCGCACTTACAGATAATATGACAGTATTTAAGGGAGTTCCGTATGCGGCTCCTCCGGTGGGTGATTTGCGCTGGAGGCCGCCGGCGGAGGCTGTACACTGGAAAGGAATACGCAAATGCGACACCTTTGCGAAAGCAGCCTACCAGAGGTTTATAAATTTTGGCCCGGTTGTGGAAGATTTTGATTATGTCGGATATCCGGAAATCAGTGAGGATTGCCTGTATCTTAATATTTGGACCGGAGCGGCCAGCGCTCAGGAAAGGAGGCCTGTGTATGTCTGGTTTCATGGCGGCGGGCTGACAAACGGTTTTCCGAATGAAGTGGAATATAATCCGGAAGCACTTGTGAACAGGGGAATCATCGTTGTGCAGGTCGCGCAGAGACTGAATCTTCTGGGATATTTTGCCATACCGCAAATGAGGCAGGAAGGCGGTGCAAGGAATTTCGGACTGCTGGATCAATTGAAAGCCATTGACTGGATCTATGAAAATATCAGTTCCTTTGGCGGAAACCCGGACAATATTACCGCAGGAGGTCAGTCCGGGGGTACGACAAAATGTCTGTCCATGATTTCTTCAAAAATGAGCAAGGGAAGGGTAAAGCGTGTGATCTGTGAGAGCGCGTTTCGACCCACACTGAAACTTCTTGACTTGAACCTGGCAGAACAGATTGGTACCGATTATCTTAAGTTTGTGGGACTGAATCCGGAAATGTCCATGGAAGAGCTCAGAAAAGTACCTGTAGAAAATTTATATGTGCCGGGCGCACTTCAGTATGCTCAGCCAGGAGATCTGATTCGCGACGATGTCACGCTGGATCAGGATAATCTTGGTTTGTGTCAGGAAATCTATGGAACGGCGGTGGATGTTCTCGGCGGCGTTAATTGGGGAGAAGCTGATATTTTTGCGGAAACGGATGTAAGCCCATACACTTATAATCACTACCGACCCATTCCGAGAAAACCGGCAGGAGCTATTGACAATCATATGTCGACGGAAGAGTTTTATGCACATTTTAGAAAACTGCTGGGAGATCTGTATGATGAGTATGAGTTTGAAAAGCTTATAAAAGTGAATGACAGTACAGCCTGGAAAACCGGGAAATGGCTTGCCTCACTGGGTTTGACCGGAGCCGGTGCTTACCGAAACACTGTGATCTGCCATCGCAGATTTGGGCAACGGATACATGAAATCAATCAGACGCAGCAAACATATGTGTATTATTGGACACATTTACTTCCACAATATCCGGAGGCGGTGGGGACAAATAATGACATTGATAAACAGCTGGCATGGCATTGCAGCGAAATGTGGTTTACCTTTGCTTCTTTGCGCCCGGGAACGCCGCCGAAGAGACCGTGGAGAAAGTTGGATTATCAGATGGCTGAGACCGCGGTTTCCTATTGGGCTAATTTTATCATGACAGGAAACCCAAATGGGAAAGGATTGCCCTATTGGCCTCCAGTAAATGAAAATATGGGGTATATGGTACTGGGGAATGAAAAGATTGCGGAAAACGCTGAAACGGGTACAGAATTGGATGCTCTGATCAGGGAGTATGTAAGATTGAATATAGAAAAAGATTGACGGGAGGATGTATATGGGCAGACTGTATTGCGGTGCGGCAAGAACACTGATTACTCCTTCGGAGGAGCTTCTTCCGAATTTGCCATCTTTCGATTCTGCGCCTTTTGGCGGTGTCCTGGATGACATTTATTTAAGGGTGATCGCGATGGATAACGGGGAACAGAAGGCACTGATTATCAGCTTTGATTTGGATAAGGCGCCGAATCCGGATCCGTGGATTGGGGAATTGGCAGTACATACCGGAATTGCGGAGGAATTTATTCTGTATTTTGGCATTCATGTACACAGTTCTGTTATTACCAGCAAAAGGCCATTCGAAAAAAGCCATGATATTTCCCGAAAACCGCCGGAAGTACAAAAAGCCGCGGCAAAATATGAGGAGTGGCTGAAAGAGAAATTGTTTGATGCAGTAGACAGAGCCCTTCATGAAATGAAACCGGCCAGAATGGGATTTGGCCTTGGGAACAGCTATATTAATGTAAATCGAAATCAGGATTATTTTGAATATAATGACGCTGGCGGGAAAATGCTGGCTCCCGGAATCGGCGCCAATGGGAGCGCGCCAACGGATACAGAACTTGCGGTCATGCGTATCGAGGATCTGGAAAGCAGGCCAATCGCCTTTTTCATGAATTACGCTGTTCATTGTGTGGTTATGATCTGGAACCGGGACGAAGATGGAAAGACCTGGATCAGCGGCGACATTGGTGGAGGAGTCAGCCGGTATATGGAGCAAAAATTTCCAGGTTCGATCGCCGTCTGGTCCAGTGGTGCGGCGGGGGATTTGAATCCGATCATGATGAACCAGATATACTATCCTGAGCCGCAGACGGGAATCTGTACCTGCAAACGCCTTCAGGGGCTTGAAGTGTGCAGTGTGATGTTGAAAACTCTGACAGCACGACACTTTCAGGATGTCATGAAAGTAGTTTCCGGAATAAAATGTACAGAGGAAATGATTCAAATCAGCGGAATGATTGAATGGTCAGAAACACCGGGGTGTCAGAGAGTTTTCGACGAAAGTGGGAGGTATGTACGGGAATTGACGGGAGAGGATCAGCCGCCTTACCGTATACGCCTTCACCTGCTTCGAATAGGGTCCGTTGCATTATTTGGGGTAAACGGAGAATTATACAGTTCGCTTGGAAAGGCTGTAAAAAATATGGCGCTGATGAAAAATACTGTTGTCATTAATCATGATGCCAGTCTGGTGCCTGGAAATCCTGGATATATATATGATGACGAGACAATAGAGCGCGTCTGCTGCATGGATGGGGTAGCTGCTCCTGAAAGAATTCCCGGGACCAGAAATTTTCGGGCGAGGAAAGGAGATACCTTGCCATCTTTGAGAATACATATAAAAAATATGTTCGAGCATGTATTGTGACAGATGAAAATCTGTGAAATTGTATGAGGAGCCAGAGGTTAATGAGCAAGCAGAAAAATGCTGTTATCGGCGAGAAAAGTAAAAAGGTCGGGATGGATCTGACGGAAGGTTCCATTTTAAAATGCCTGCTTGTGTTTGCGGTGCCGATAGTAGTCACTAATGTGATTCAACAGTTCTATTCCATGGTGGATTTGATGGTTATTGGTCAGTATGTAGGGGCCACAGGAACTGTAGCGGTATCTACGGGCGGAGAAGTGTCCGATATGGTAACACCGGTTGCGACAGCTTTTTCCACAGCGGGACAAATTTATATTGCGCAGTTGTTTGGAGCGAAGAAGACAGACAAGGTTAAAAAGGGCATCGGAACATTAATTACGTTAATGATGATCATGGCGTTGGTAATTATGACCTGCACAATTATTTTCTCCAGCCAGATTTTACGTCTTCTGAATTGCCCGTCAGAGGCTTTTCGTGAGGCAATGGAATATATGATTATCACTGCAATCGGGATACCATTCATTTATGGATATAATGCGGTGTGTGGTGTTTTAAGGGGAATGGGAGAATCCAGAAAGCCATTGATCTTTGTTTTGGTGGCGGCTACTGTCAATATTTTTCTGGATATTCTTTTGGTGGCAGTTTTCAAAATGGGGGCGGCCGGAACCGCTATCGCGACGGCGATGTCTCAGTTTGGATCGTTCATTGCGGCTTTTATTTACATGTACATAAACAGGGAGCAGTTTGATTTTGAACTGAAACTGAGCTACTTTAAAATTGATCGACCCGCAGCAGAGGTAATTCTCAAACAGGGAATTCCTCAGGCGGCACGGTCTATGCTGGTAAGATTTTCCATGTTGTGGGTCAATTCCAGTGTCAACAGCTATGGCCTTGTGGCATCTGCGACGAACAGTGTTGGGAATAAGCTCCAGAAATTCCTGGAGGTATTTTTGACAGGGGTGACACAGGCTTCTGGTGCTATGGTAGGACAAAATCTTGGGGCTCAGAAAGCGGAAAGGGCTAAGAAAACCGTCTGGTATTGTTTCTTTTCCTGTATGATTATTTCTCTGGTACTTACAGTGTTCGCATGGTTCTGGCCGAGGGAAATTTTCGGGATTTTCACCAAAGATCCGGATGTACTGGATTTTGGGGTTATATATATGCATATTTTGATTATGCATTTCTTTATGTCGGCAATTACGGGCTCTTTTCAGTCCATGGTAACAGGAAGTGGCTTTGCATCCATGAATTTCCTGATTGGGGTATTGGATGGAGTCGTTTGCCGGATCGGATTTAGTGTTTTGTTCGCTTATGTTATGGGGATGGGAGTGGTAGGATTTTTCTGGGGGACCGCATTCTCGCGGACCATTCCGGGACTTGTTTGTTTCCTTTATTTTATCAGTGGAAAATGGAAAGAACGAAAGTTGCTGACTGAATAAAAAGATTGGCATCCGGTTCAATCAGGACCGGGTGCCTTTTCATATTTCAGAGGCAGCAAAAGACAGAATGGTCAATTGTAAAGAAGATAAAGGCAGTTATTTCGGAAAAATGGGAGAGTACGGCAAAACAATGCGGACTGGATAGAAGTGCAAATCATACGCATGGAGCTGGCTTTTCTCATGGAATATAAATGAGGATAGTTTATGTTTCGTGAACCTGTACATTTGAGTTAGGATTGGAACTGATGGAGAAATGAAACTGAATAACAATAGATTTCAGCATAAATCATCTTGAATTTCTGGCAATAAGCGCTATAATGAGCAAGTAAATAAGCAAGATAATACGCAAGTCATGAATCTGTTGTATTACACGGTAGGGGTTACGTGTGCAGATATGGAGGAA
The DNA here is from genome assembly GCA_021200345.1 of Lachnospiraceae bacterium. Lineage (GTDB taxonomy): Bacteria > Bacillota > Clostridia > Lachnospirales > Lachnospiraceae > RGIG6307. The sequence goes on from JAJQGR010000264.1 coordinate 5,033, forward strand.
GAATGGAGAATTATGAACCGCCTTTTACCATAACAAATGAAATGCTGTCCTGTGTGGCTTCTGTTTCAGAAAAAATCGGAAAGATTACTGCGGTTGGCAGCCTGGACTCGAAACCGCACCTGAGGAAGAATAACCGAATCCGCTCGGTTCATTCATCTCTGAAAATTGAGGCGAATTCTCTTACACTTGGGCAGGTGAGAGATGTTATAAATGGGAAAACTGTGCTGGGCGAGCAGAAAGAGATTCAGGAAGTAAAAAATGCTTACGCGGCATATGAGCTTCTGGATGAAATAAATCCATGGAGTATCGAAGATTTGAAGCGCTTCCATGGGATTATGACAAAATATGTTGTGGAGGAATCTGGTGGTTTCCGCCAGGGTGAGGAAGGGGTATTCCACGGCGATGAGTGCATCTTTATGGCTCCGCCAGCCAGAATGGTTCCGCAGCTTATAGAGGACCTTTTTGGCTGGATGGAGAAATTGCGGGACAAGATTCATCCGCTGATTCTTAGCTGTGTATTTCACTATGAATTCGTATTTATTCATCCATTTGCAGATGGCAATGGCAGAATGGCGCGGTTATGGCAAACTGCGCTTCTCTCAAATTGGAAACCTGTTTTTGCATATATTCCTTTGGAAAGTCAGATCGAGCGGTTCCAGAAGGAATATTATGACGCGATTGCAAGGTGCCATGTGGAGGGAAAATCGAACGCGTTTATAGAATTTATGCTGTCGCAGATTGATGAGATCCTGGATGATGTCGCGGCGCAGATGGATGAAGAAAGCGCGCAGCTGTCTGAATATGTCAGAAAACTACTTGAGGTTATGGAATGCAACGTTCCGTATACAGGGAAAACACTGATGGACAGACTGGGATTAAAATCCAGAGAGACCTTCCGCCGGAATTATCTTCATCCCGCGATGGAGCAGGGACTTGTTCGGATGACCATCCCGGATAAACCGCAAAGCAGAAATCAGAGATATGTAAAGACGGAATGATTTATCGGTTCAATTTTTGTTTAGATTGGCATCCGGTTCAATCAGGACCGGGTGCCTTTTTCTAATTTTAGGGATTACGCAATAGATGATTTATGCTACAGTTAGTCATGCGGATGCGGTAAAGAAAGCAAATGAGGAATATCAGAAATATCAGGAGAAGACACTTTCGCCTGTGGAACAGGCTTATTTGGAGACAATTCGAGGCGTAGAAAAAACAGCGAAAGAAAAGGCAAAGAAATAAAGTTATTTGGAGAGGTATTGTATGAGAAGCTTTTTGCCCAAAAGAAATGAAATAAAATGGCTTTTCTTTGATGTCGGCTCCACTCTTGTGGACGAAAGCAGGGTTTATGAAGAACGGATGAAAAAGACTGCACAAATAGCAAAGGTGCCGTATGAATATGTCTATGAAACCGCTATAGCGTTCTATCGGGAGAATAAAAAAGGTGATTTGGAGACCATGAAGCTGTTGGGTGTTGAAAAACCCAAATGGAACTCCGAGAAAGAGCGGTTGTATGAGGATGTGGAGGAATGTTTGAGAAAACTAAGCCGGTGTTATAAGATTGGAGTAATTGCAAATCAGTCTATGGGAACAGCAGAAAGATTGGAAAAACTCGGTATTCTCAAATACATAGATCTGGTTGTCGCTTCCGCAGAGGAAAGAGTTGCAAAACCGGATAAAAGGATATTTGAAATCGCTTTGGAAAGAAGCGGTTGCAGACATGAGCAGGCAGTTATGGTTGGAGACCGTATTGATAATGATATTGTACCGGCGAAACAGATGGGAATGAAAACAGTATGGCTGAAACAGGGCTTTGGAAGTCTCTGGAAAAT
>JAJQGR010000127.1 GCA_021200345.1 Lachnospiraceae bacterium
GTGATGAGGATGCCGGCTTATTGCAGGAGGCCGTGAAGGCGGCAAAGCAGACGGAGGTTGTGCTCTTTTACATGGGGCTGGATGAGGTTTCTGAATCCGAGGGACGGGACCGGGACCACATGAAGCTGCATGAAAATCAGGCGCGAGTGCTGGAGGCGGTGGCGGCGGTCAATCCCAGAGTGGTAGTCATTCTGAGTGCCGGGAGCCCGGTGGAGATGGCCTGGCTGGATCAGGCGAAGGCGCTTTTGCACGGTTATCTTGGCGGAGAAGCAGGGGCGGCGGCCATGGCGGAGGTCATCACGGGGAAAGTGAATCCCAGCGGGAAGCTGGCGGAGACGCTGCCGGTGCGCTATGAGGATGCGCCCAGCCGACAGGACTACCCGGCGCAGGGATGGAATTCCTGCTACAGAGAAGGGCTGTACGTGGGATACCGATATTATGATACGGCAAGAGTGCCGGTTAGATTTCCATTTGGGTTTGGGCTGAGTTATACTACGTTTTTATATTCAGATATTGCAGTCGGAGAAAACGTCACTTTCACCCTGACCAACAGCGGCAGCCGGGCGGGCAGCGAGATCGTTCAGCTCTATGTTTCCAAGCCGGATTCTGAAATTTTCCGCCCGATGAAAGAGCTGAAAGGCTTTGCAAAGGTGGTTTTACAGCCCAGGGAGAGCAGGCGGGTGAGCATTCCGTTGGATGATAAGGCATTTCGCTATTTTAATGTGAGGACAGGGAAATGGGAAATTGAGGGCGGTACCTATGTGATTGCCGTGGGCGCGTCCAGCACGGAGCGGAAGCTGGCGGCAACGATGGAGGTGGAGGGCACCAATGCGCCCAATCCCTATGAAAACATGACAATTCCCGCCTGCTATCGGACCGGAAAGGTTCTGAATGTCAGTGACCGGGAGTTTGAGACGATTTTGGGACATCCAATCCCGCAGCCGCCCAAGGGCATTCACCGCAACAGCGCCGTCCGGGATTTAGAGCATTGCAGGGCGCCATTGGGATGGCTTGCCTGCGGCGTACTTTCGTCGATGGAAAAGAACAGTGTGAAAAAGGGAACTCCGGATCTGAACGCGGAATTTCTGTACAATCTCCCTCTGCGCGGTATCGCGAAATATATTGATCTGATCGACATGGCGGTAGTGGACGGTCTTGTCATGGAAGCCAGAGGCTTCTGGGTGATCGGCCTGCTGCGGGCGCTGGCGGCGTTAATATGCAATCAGATCGGCAACAGGTCTCTTTCCCAAAAGCTTGTGAGACAGAGTAAGAGGATGGGGCTTCCCACAGACGGCACGGGTCAGGAACAGAACGGGATGATGTCAGGAGACCAGGATGAAATTCCGGCAAAGGAGGGCAGTCTATGATCGCTGCAGCATGGAATCGGATATGGGGCGGCTTTCTGGAGCAGCACCCCGCAGCCGCAAAATGGATCAGGGAGGGCGGGCTATTTGTCATTGTCAGTAACCTGATCACCGTATTAAAATATATTCTGCTTCAGTTTTTGCCGGCGGCTTTCACTTTTCTGGGCGACCGGGCGTTCGGCTGGCCAGGGATCGAGATGACGCTTTTCGGAGAGACTTTCCAGTGGAATATTCTGGGCTATGATCAGGCCCATGGCGGACTGGCGTACTTTTGCGCGTACATGGTGGCCATGGTCATCGGAGAGTGCATCAATTTTCCCATTCAGCGCAACTTTGTATTTCGCAGCAAGGGGAAGCTCAGAGTTCAGATCGCCTGGTATCTGGCAGCCTTTGTGGTGATCACCTGCATTGTAAATTCTATCAACTGCATCTGGGTGGCTGTGGCAGGGCTGTTTGTACCGGACTTTATTTACAATATCGGGACCACGATACTGAACGGTGGGATTTCGATGGTGATTTTCTTCTTCGTGAATAAAATTATTTTCCCTGAGGGAGAGGCGCCTAAGAAGGCTCCTGTGTGAATGACACAGGAGTCTTTTCCTGTCAGAGGACTGAAATAAATTTGCATTCTTTTCGCGGCAGGGATGTTGATTTGCTGTTTAATTCATGTATAATAACTATGTGGTCAGAACTTGGCAGAGAAATACCAGCAAAGCCTCTTGGAAGGGAAAGGGAAAGGTGATACGATGGGCGTTTATTTGAATCCGGGGAAAAAGGGCTTTGAAACAATATTAAACGGAACCTATATAGATAAAACCGGACTGATTGATTATATAAACGAAACCATTGATACTCCCAGGAAATTAACCTGCTTCAGCCGTCCGAGGCGTTTTGGGAAATCTTTTGCGGCGAAAATGCTGTGCGCATATTATGACAGGAGCTGTGATTCTCGGGATTTGTTTGGTGGCTTGAGAATTTCTCGGGAAAAATCTTTTGACAGCAATCTCAACAGGTTTGATGTGATATATCTGGACATTACATGGTTTATATCTCGTTCTAAAAGCAGAGGGACAAGTATCCTGAAAGACATACAGGATGCGGTGATTAACGAACTGAGAGAAACATTTCCGGCCTGCGTGAGTGCGAATGAAGTATATTTACCAGATGCGATGCTGAACGTCAGTCATAAGATGAAAAGAAAATTCTTTGTGATTATTGATGAATGGGATGCATTGTTTCGGGAAGCGAAAGATGATAAGAAACTGCAAAAAGAGTATGTTCAGTTGTTGAGAGGACTTTTTAAGGGCGGGACCGTTACGGACGAAATGATTGCCGGAGCATATATGACTGGTATTTTGCCCATAAAAAAATATGGAACACAGTCCGCTCTGACTGATTTCAGAGAATTTACGATGACCCGCCCCGCAAAATTAGCGGAATATGTTGGATTTACTGAGCCAGAAGTGAGAATGCTGTGCACGAAATATCATATGGATTTCGAAAATATGAGGACATGGTATGATGGTTATTCATTTAGTCGAATCCAGCATGTGTACAGTCCCAATTCTGTGATGAACGCACTGCAGGATGAGGAATTTCAGAATTACTGGACGGAATCGGAAACATATGAGTCACTGACAGATTATATTACACAGGATTATGACGGATTAAAAAAGGCAATCGTGCAGATGCTGGGAGGACAGCATATCCCAGTTGACATTTCAACGTTTCAAAATGATTTGACATCTTTTAAGAGTAAGGATGATGTAATTACTCTGCTGATACATTTGGGATATCTGGCGTATGATGACGCACAGAAGGAGGTATATATTCCCAATCTTGAGGTTGCGGACGCATTTCGCTCGGCTGTTAAGGGGAGCAAGTGGACAGAAGTGAATAAATCGCTTTCATTGTCGGATAAACTATTAAAGGCTACAATAAATGGCGACGCTGAAATGGTTGCCGAGGCACTGGAACTGGCTCATGAAACATGTGCTTCCCATCTTGAATACAATGATGAAAACTCATTAAGCTGTGCAATACAGCTTGCCTATTATACGGCGAGAAATAATTATGAGATTTTCCGTGAATTGCCCACAGGAAAGGGATTCGCTGATTATGCGTTTATCCCCAGAAAGGGGGTTGAGCTGCCAGCCATGGTAATTGAACTGAAATATAACAAATCCGCAGACAGCGCTATAAAGCAAATTCATGATAATCATTATGAAGGAAAATTAAAAGGAATAAGGGGAAAAGTCCTTTTGGTCGGTATTAATTACGACAAAGAAGCGAAAGGAGAGGGGCGAAAACGCCACACTTGTATTATCGAGGAAATTTGATCTGTTGAAGAGAAAGCGCATTGCTGAAAATATTTAAAAAAGAAAATTTCGATGGTGTAAAATAAGGCCATCGAAATTTTCCTTTTTATAAAATCATTCCATTTCCGCAGTAGTCTGATTGACGATGTCGCGTATTTTTTTCATGGTCATCACAGTTCCCGCCAACTCGCCCATGCCGATTTCCTGCACCACGGCTTCATAGCATTTGGTAATCCGTTTTTTCTCATAGGCCATCAGCTCCACGGTTTTGCTGGTGAAAATCACATAGGTCTTTCCGAGAGTGGCGTCCGTCTTCCAGATCACATAGCCCTTGTCCTGCAGATGTTCCATAGCCTTGGAGATTTCTGTGACATTCAGGCTCATGGCGTCGGCCAGCTCTGCCAGGTATACCTGTTCCTGTTCCGGATGATTTTCCATGCATAGCTGAATATAGTACAGAAAAATATAATCCGCGCGGCCAATTCCTCGAAACAGCCGATCTACGTTGAAGTCGCTCAGGAAAAGGGATTCAGCGGCGGGGGCGTCGGCTTCTGAAATTTGCTCACTCATTTTACAATCTCCTCTCTTTTATCTCTCTCGATGTAGGGCTTTTCCACTACCAGGCTTTGATAGGCCGGCCGGATAATTTTATTGGCGCTGACCAGCTCCTCGATTCGGTGAGCGCTCCAGCCGGCGATTCTTGCCACTGCGAACAGCGGCGTGTAAAGCTCCTTGGGGATGCCCAGCATCTGGTATACGAAGCCGCTGTAGAAGTCCACGTTTGGGCTCACACCCTTGTAGATTTTGCGCTTCTCGGCGATCAGCTTTGGGGCGGCTTTTTCAATATTATTGTAAAGAGCCATCTCCTTTTCCATGCCTTTCTCGGCGGCCAGACTTTCCACAAAGCCTTTGAAAATGACCTCTCTGGGGTCGGACAGGGAATATACCGCGTGTCCCATGCCGTAGATCAGGCCTTTGTGATCGAAAGCTTCGCCGGCCAGAATTTTGGCCAGATAGGCGTAGATTTCTTCCTCATCCTCATAGTCCCGTACATGAGCTTTGATGTCGTCCATCATCTGCACGACCATCAGGTTGGCGCCGCCGTGACGGGGGCCCTTTAAAGAGCAGAGAGCTGCCGCCATGGCGGAATAGGTATCAGAACCGGAGGAGGTGACCACCCGGGTGGTGAAGGAAGAATTATTGCCGCCCCCATGCTCCGCGTGGAGTAAGAGCGCCACATCCAGGACTCTGGCCTCCAGCGGGGTGTAATTCATATCCGGCCGGAGCAGACGCAGGAAATTTTCCGCGGTGGAAAGGCTGGCATCCGGGCGGTGAATGTACATGCTCTCGTCATTTTCATAATGATTGTAAGCGTGGTAACCGTAAACCGCCAGCATGGGGAAAATACTGACCAGCTGGACGCATTGCCGCAGAACGTTGCTGATGCTTAAGTCGGCGGCATTGTCGTCGTAGGAGGCCAGCGTCAGTACGCTGCGGGTCATGGAATTCATGATGTCATGGCTGGGGGCCTTCATGATCACGTCCCGGGTAAAATTGGAGGGCATGGTTCTCTTTTCCCCCAGATTCTGACAGAACTGTTCCAGTTCTGACTGTGTCGGAAGCTGGCCGAAGATCAGCAGATAGGCAGTTTCCTCATAGGCAAATTTCTGATTGGAGCTTCCTTTGATCAGATCCTTGACGTCATATCCCCGGTAGCGCAGTTCCCCATCGCAGGGGGTTTTTACCCCGTCTACATTGGCAAAAGCCTTAATTGCAGAAATATTGGTCAGTCCGGCCAGTACTCCCTTGCCGTTTAAGTCGCGCAGTCCTGCCTTCACGTCCAGTTCCTGGTAAAGGCCGCGGCTGATGGTGTCGTTTTCAATGCACAGGTGTTCTTTTTCCTGATAATAGCTGTCGTTTTGTGTGAATTCGTTCATGCGGTGTTCCTGCTTTCTTTCAATAATAAGGAAATGGTTGGAAAATTGCCATGAATTGAGGGATGTTTTTGAAATGTGAAAAACTACGTTTATTTTACACCTGAAAAAAAGGAAGTCAAGAGACGTCCGAAAGTTTAATGAGATTTATAAAATTATCAGAAAGTTTATAGAAATGTAAGAAAGGGGAAAATCAAAGGAACCCGGAATCTTCAAAATCCGGGATAAAGCTTTCCTCAGCGGTTTTGCCCTCCTGGATGTAGGCTTTCTCTATTCCCAGATGAAGAGCGTAATCCACCAGAGAGTGATATTCATAGGTGGTAACACGCCGGTTGAGCTCCGGGAAGCTTTCAAGCTGTGCGGGCTGGGGAGTATATTGATTCATCATGGAAATGTAAATATTATCGCCATAGGCCGTGTGCAGATATTCCAGCACGGCCTTTCCGTCTTTTAAGCAGCCGGGCAGCAGAAGATAGCGGACCAAAACGCCCCGGGTTATGAGAGCTTCGTTAAAAACCGGTGCTCCCACCTGCCGATACATTTCCGCCAGAGCGGCTTTGGCAACCTCGGGATAATCGGCGGCATGGGAATATTTGGCGGCAAGAGAAGAAGACATGTATTTAAAATCAGGCATATAAATATCTACCAGACCGTCCAGAAGCTTTAAGGTATCCGGCAGCTCGTAGCCGCTGCTGTTATAGACAATGGGCAGGGTCAGGCCGTTTCCTTTTGCCAGAAGAAGAGCCTGCCGGATCTGCGGCACGTAGTGGCTGGGGGTGACCAGATTAATATTGTGAGCGCCGGCCTGCTGGAGACGGAGGAAGACCTGAGCCAGGCCGGAGGGCGTTTTCGCGTTTTTGGCATTATATACGGTTCCCAGTGCAATCTTATGATTCTGACAGTATACGCATTTCAGATTGCAGCCCATGAAAAAAACGGTGCCGGAACCGGCGGTGCCGCTGAGACAGGGCTCTTCCCACATATGCAGGGAGGCTCTGGCAACATAAATTTCATCGGAAACGCCGCAGAAGCCGACTTTTCCGACAGATCTGTCAGCTTTACAGTTCCTGGGGCAGAGGGTACACTGGCTGGACATGAGGGCTCCTTCCTGAAAAAGAGAATAAAAGCGCATCGACTGGGGGAGAAACTCCTGCACGTTACCACCCGCACAGCTCCGCCAGGCTACCTTACGTCACAAGGAAATTCTGCTTAGTGCTGC
>JAJQGR010000248.1 GCA_021200345.1 Lachnospiraceae bacterium
ATCTCGTACATTCCCGCGATTACCTGCGACATATGTCATCCCTCCTGTACCGACACAGGCTTTCCGTACTCCTGCTCCAGTTTCCTTTTCAGGCGCCTGCCTCCAATATGAAAGCAGATCAGGCATACCATCGTCAGGAACACTGCCAATACCATCAGTGCAATACCGCCATATACCAGCATTTCGCTACTGTTCAGATTAGCAATATTCAACATTTCATCCTCCTCAGAATTTTTTCTTTGGCAAACTTTCTGAATATGAACTGACCCCGTTCTCAGTCATCCAGCCAGATGAATAATCCACATTCCCACAACAGGAGGTAACTGCAAAACCGCCAGAATAATCAGCCCACCGAACAGGCGCCTGAGCGGCCGAAGAGCTTTCTCCCACCACAACCGAAACAGCAAAATCAGTGCCAGCCCAAACCATTGAAAGCAAAAAAGCTTTCTCATATCAGAACCCGCCAGTAACGTAGACGCGATATAAAGCAGAGGTACGCCCGCCTCAATCAATGGATAATGAAATCCAATGGGTGCTCCACAGCTGCGGCACCTTCCTTTCAGCCATACATAACCCACCACCGGGATCTGATCCCGCAGCAAAATAGAGTTTTGACAATTCGGACAGAAACAATCTTTTGTATTGATCTTTTTTTTCGATCGGATCCGATACTCCAGCGTATTCAGATAACAGCCAGTGACCAGACCAAACATTGCTGCGAATACGCACTGTATCCCCAAAAGCATGTTAATCTCCCCTACATTCATATATATTCCTTTTTAAAGCTCTCAGCGTTTTTTCCGCTTTCCCTTTTTACCAGCGCTTTCCAGCGTCCGAAGGATTCCCAGAGAAATATTATCTTTCTCCCCACGACTGATCATAATACGGATCAATTTTGAGCATCCCGTTTCCCATTCCAGTGTTGAAGCATTTCCTCTGTCCGGGAGGGCTGTTTTTACATCCTCATCCGTCAAATGATGATACAGGCCGTCCGAACAATATAAAAACATATCCCCCGGCTCTAAGAGGCCTTCCTGACTCTGAAACCAAAGTCTTTCATTTTTCCCCATATAATTTTCAAGGAAATTTTTCAACCTGCCATTCTTCATTCTTGCTACGCTTTGATCAGTTGTTAAAAGCTCCAGTCCTCTCCGATACCGATAGATCCGGCTGTCACCCACCTGAATCAGAAAATAATGATTTCTTAAAATCACAAACAGCGATAATGTAGTGCCCATGTGCAGGCCGCTGTGCTGCATATAATTCCACAGCGTCTCATTCCATCCCTCCACTCCATCCTTGATATGAGAGTACATAACCGGCAGCTCCGCATGGGCAATATCCAGCCATCCCGCCACCTCCTCAAACCAGCGTCCGATCTCTTCAATCACCAGACCTGAGGCAATCTCTCCTCTATCCAGCCCGCCAACACCGTCGCACACAGCGCCCAGAGCAAAACTTTGTCCATCCCGCTCCACACATCGATACAAAATGGCGTCCTGATTGGTTTCCCTGGCAACGCCAATGTCCGTCGCGCATCCCCCCTCAATTCTCATACCTCGCTCCCCTGTCTCAGCAATGAACCCTGTATCGCACCGGTTGATCCTCCGTGAAAGTCAGTTCCAGTCCATCTGTCAAAGGATAAGGGACATTAGGAACCAGCTGCTGCCCACTTAAAAAGGTATGATTGCGAGAGCCCAGATCAATAACCCGCAATGATCCATTATCATTTTCAATACGGGCGTGCATACGGCCCATCCGTCGAAACTCGCCTGGGAAAGCGATATCCGGCTGTATCTCGTCACTTGACTTTCGGCCTATATTGATATAGGGTGTGGAAAATTCCAGACTAATTCTTTGAGGCGCTCCAGGGAACGGACTGTAGGTTAGTTCCAGGTAGCGCCGCACCCCGCCACCATATCCACTATCCCCGATTTCCGTCATTTCACCAGACTGATCATATAGCGGGTTATAAGAAGGAACAGCGGTTACATCGTTTTGCAACGAATTAGATCGATAGCCAGATTCCTGATACACCGGCTGAGACTGTGATTCTTCTTTCTTCTTACTTCCATGTCCGAAACCTCCAAAAATCCCCAGTCCTTTTTTGGCCCCATCGCCATTTTTTTCTGCGCTATCCAGCTTTTCTGCTTTTGATGGCCTCTCTTTCTTTTCCGCTTTCGTTTTTTTCGTCTTTTCTTTCTTTTTTTTATCATTGCCAAAGAGCTGATTCATGATATCATCCTCTTCCTTTTTCTCCTCTGGAATCTTGGGAGTCGGCTGAGGTGCCACTGCAGGCTGTTGGGCAGGCTTAGGCGATCCCATCGAAACCGGTTTCGGATTTACAGGAGAGACAGGAGGTGCCTCGTAGCGCTGCGGTTCAACATCCCTGCCGGACGGCGTTCCAGGAATTCTATCCACGTTTTTTTGCTCCTCCTGAAACATCTGATACAAATCAATCAGGGTAATCTCCCCACCGGTAAAATACCGGTATAACTTCACCTGGAAATCCTTATCATCAGTAATCTCCGCGGACCTGAACACATCCCGGAAAAAATCGCTTATCTCATTCTCCGTACTGCAATGGGATGCCTCCGGCACATAGATAAAATAGACTTTCTCGTTATATTTATCCAAAAAAACATATCTTGGATCCACGCAGAGATTGTGATAGTCCAAAAACCAGTCTTTTCCCTTGATAAAAGGGGTCAAAAGGTTCAGATAAAGCCTGACAAAATCCGCTTTGGAAAGCTTTTTGTTGGCATATTCCAAAGCCACGGTATTGATCAGCTTATACTTTAAAATCAGATTGTCATTCATACTCATCAGTCGAAATGGAATCAGGAAATCCGGGCAATCCTCCCGAATCACTTTTACTGCAATCTCATCAATTGCAGCGTCCTCCTCCAGCGAGATATTCAGATAATTTGCCTCCAAGGTGCTCTGAAATGTAAAACCGTCGGTATTCATCCTGTTCTTCCTCCGTTTTTATTCCTCAAAATAACTCAGTGTGATCAGTGCCTCTCCGTCCGCGAAAAGCGCCTGCGCAATTCCATTATGAAAAGGCTGCGCGTCCTCCAGAATTTCATCAATCACCACCACATTGCTCTCACTGATGTACGCCCAGTCCCCCAAAATGCAGACAGCGCCCAAATGATTGCTGAAAGACAAGGCATCCTCATACTGATAATCAATTACCAAAGTACCTGTCTGATCAATATATCCCCAGTCTCCATCCCCGTTTGCCACAGCAATATATCCCGACGACTCCGGCGCCTTCGCGTCGAAAAAACTATTTTCACAGACCCTGTTGCCTTCCGTATCAATCAAATACCACACCCCGCCCTGTTTTACCATGGCAAGCTGACTGCAAAAGGCCTCTCCCAAGGAATTGACCGCCACATCGTCATAAATAAAATCTGTCACCGTCTGCCCGGAATCCGTGATGATCCCCCACTTTCCATCTTTCTTCACCGCGGCTACTCCGCAAGCGTTGACAGTGATATCCTCATACTGATGATTTTCCGCCCTGCAGTTAAAATCATAATCATAATAGCTGTAAGATTCGTTCACCTTCGCCAGAATATATTTGTCCGTCAAACCATAAACAGCTTCAACGCCTACCTCATCCAGCCCGTACCTGTCGCCATTCTCCAGTATGGTATAATAAGTGCCATCCACGGACACCACAGCGTAGCCGGAACTGTTAAAGGATGTGGCAAAATCATAGGCGCAGCTTAGCTGAACCATTCCCATGGAATCGATATATCCCCAATATTCTCCATCCAGCACAGGCATCATTTCATTATCCAGGGTAGGGATAATCTCATCATAATTTGTAATTTTCAGAGAATAACCATACCGGTTCTCCTCATAAAATTCTATCAGAGATTCTGTCCCCAGCTGTTCTATTCCCAGTTTAATCAACGTCATTGCGTTATTCAGGCTCCAACTGTTGATATAATACTGAGCTCCCAGAAGATACTCCTCTTCTGTAGCTCTGTTGGCCTCCGCCCTGGTATTCACAAGATCCAGGTATGAATCCGCATCCCCATAATTCCTGTAGGCCGCCAGCACCTTTTCCTCGATCCTTTCATTTTGGTTCGTCTGCAGAGTCAACGCCTCCTCATAAAGCGGAATTGCCCGGACATAAAGACCCTTTGATGCAAATACGTCTGCCTGTTCCACCAGCTCTTCCTGCTGTTTTACTATATCCTTTCCGGATGCCATCCTGACGGACAAAATCCACCCGACAGCTAAAACCACCAGAAGCGTTGCAAATAAAATTAGCTTTTTCCCTTTCATCTGTTTTTCCTCCCCACGGATTTTATAAAAGAAGCAACGCCACTACAGTCCCTATATACAAAAACGGAACCAGAGCCACTCCGTCCTTTAATCCCAGCTTTTTTCGACACAGTTGAATGATGCTGTATAAGAAGCAGAATAAAATGCCATAAAAGATCGCCCCCATGATCCTTTGGCCTGTCAGGTACAAGCCCATGACGGCGGTCAGCTTCACATCTCCCGCGCCCAGTTCCCTGCGCGATAAAATATAGCAGAGCAAAAAGATCAGCCCGCTGATCAGTCCGCCCGCCGCCGAGCGAAAGAACAGTGCAATTCCACTTTCGGTATCATAAATGATATACAGGCCCACAATCACCACCCATATCAGAATAAGCAGCAGCAAAAAACGATTGGGAATCTTTTTTTCCTGAATATCAGAGATTGAAAGTGCTGCCAGACCCCAGACCAGAATTCCGCTCAGGCACATCTCCACCGGTTCCTGATACAGGCTTCCCATCATTCCAATGCCAATCCAGGCTGCCAGCGTCAACACTCCAATTCCCAGCACTTTCCAATCTGCCAAAAGCTCCCCTTTTCTCTTCAGGCCCCATGCTTCTTTTTTCTCCATCCAATCCATTGCGATATAATATGCGCAGGCAATCAAAACAGCTCCAATCACTGCCCCAATGATTTTCTCCATAAAATCCCCTGTCTTCCGTGTCAGTCAGTCACGGACACCTCCTGCCCGTCTCCGTCAAGCCATCCGGCCACGGACACCCGCTGCACCACATGCAGAGTGCTCTGCGGCAATACCAGCTGCAGAAAACTCAGATCAATGTCATACTCCACCACAATATCCACAATCTTGCCGTCACTGTCGCAAAACAAAGTGGAGCCATCGAAATCCAGCCCCGAATACCCATCCTGCACGCCCATCCCTTTCAGATAAGCATCTGCGGACTGACTGCCCTGCTTTAAATACTTTTCCGTCAGCGCCTGGGCGGCTGCTGTTCCCACAATGCTGCGCAGGGTATAGGTGGCGCCGGAGACCCCCATATAGATGATTCCGGCAATCAGGCCATTGGTATCCGAAAACAGACTTTTTACGCTGGCGGCCGCCTCCTTCACAGAAGTTCCCGCCTCACTGACGCTGGTATTCAGACTGGACAATTGACTCTGAACGGAGCTGATCTTACTTATATCCAGCCCACCGGAAACTGTGCTGCCCAGTCCGTTGATCTGGGAGTAAACCTCCTGAACATCGTTCAGTCCCTCTACGACCTTGGAAGTAGTATCGTCTATGGCTCCGGTATAAGATGAGCCGTCCTCCTCCAGAGTCTGTACCGCGTCATTCAGCCCCAGCGCCTGATACAGGTAAGAATAGCTGGCAATCTCATGGGCTGCCGAATTGATTGCGAATTGAACTTTATTATGTATCATGAAAATATTAGTCAGCGAGACAATTGCCAGGGTGACCATGATAAAGACCATAAAGCTGATTACAGCTTCCACGACCATTACTCCATCCTGGTGTTTCATGAAATTTTCCTCTTTACAGACCTTTTTCATTTTCAATATCCTCTGGTCACCGTGAACTTATAGTAATTTTTCTGAAACTCTGACAACTCCGTATATGTCTCCGACGAGAGCATCTGCTTCGCGAAGCTGTCAGGCATCACCACAAAATCCAGATGTACCGAACAGGTGGCGTCCACCGCTGTCACTGCATTTTTCATGGTAAAATCCAGTTCACTGAGCGTTCCGCCAGAGCCGATTTTCTGTTCTACTGTGTTCACATTCAGAGTGATCAGATTGCCGGTTCTCTCGGCAATCGTATCCGCGTCAGTCAGAAACAGGAGAAGCACCTGGAGATACTGCTCATAATCGAGCTTGACAGCACTGCTGCTCCCGGAAGGTTCATCATCACTTCCGATCAGATCTGCAAACTTATCAAAAGCTGTCAGATCCTCAAGTTTTGTTTTGATCAGCGCCACACTCTCCCCCTCAATCAGCAGCTTCCAGTCCGCCACCGTCTCGCAGGAAGCCACCGCCAGTCGCAGCGCCCCGCTGACCAGCAACCCCAGTGCCGGATTGACCAGAGACGCCGCGTCGGCAATTACCGTAATACAGTCGTTCACCTCACTCACAGAATACGTGGCCGCGTAATTTACTACCGCACGAAAGGCCAAAATTTTATTTCTGGCCGCCGACAGATTGCTGTCGGATGAATTATAGCCCCCGTATATATATTCCAGCTCCGCTCCGTACAGATAATTGATACTCTTTTTCAGCTCATAGCCTGTCAGGGATACCGCCTTTTCGGCATCCTCATCCACATTCGTTACCCGGCTGGAAAACATATTAAAATCATACTCCACCATATAGAAAGTCAGAAGCATGTCCGTACCCGTCTGCGCCAGCCCAGCACTGGTAAAATAGGACGAGGCGGTCTTAATCAGTCTGGTAA
>JAJQGR010000122.1 GCA_021200345.1 Lachnospiraceae bacterium
GAGCGTATGCGGCTCGCCTACCCGGAATTTATCAGCAGGCTGGCGCTGTATATTGCCGCGGGATTAAATATTCAAAGAGCGATGGCGGAATGCGCGGAGGATTATCAGAAAGATTATGGGCAGGAAAAGCTGCTGGGAAAGGAACTGTCCGAATTTATGAAAAGGACAAAAGACGGATACAGCTTTTATCAGGCGTTGGAGATCTTTGCTGAGAACTGTGATGAGGAGCATTATAAGAAGCTTGCGGGAATTCTCAGGCAGGCGGAAAAGAACAGCATGCGGGGCCTTGCCCAAATGCTGGGACAGGAGGCGGCGGCAGTGCAGGAGGAACAGTGCAGAGACAGCCGGGCCAGAGGAGACAGAATTTCTGATAAATTACTGGGTCCTATGATGCTGCAGCTTATCATTGTGATGGGACTGATTATGGTTCCGGCGTTTTTATCATTCTGAAAAGGAGGAAACAAAATTTATGAAAACATTTTTGCATCAGATGGGGAAAAAGAGGATTGGAGGCTTTGGCACCGTAGAAATGATTCTGCTGATTGTAGTTCTGATTGCGGTGGTTTTGATCTTTAAAGATCAGATTACGAGTCTGGTCAGGAGTATTTTTGAGAAAATCACAAGTCAGGCGCTCAGTGTATAAGGAAAAGGCGGTACGGGGGTCCATCAGCCTGTTCCTGGCATTGACGATATCCATTTTCATCACCTTTGGGGCGGTTTTGATTGAGAGCGCCAGAGAGAATACGATGCTGCTGCAGGCGGAAGTCGTGCTGGACAACAGCGTGAACAGCGCAATGGGGGAGTATCATAAGGAGCTCTGGGAAGATTATGGGCTTCTGTTTATTGATTGTTCTTATAAAAGCGGCCAGCCAGGTTATGAATATTTGTCACAGCATATCATGGATGCCGCAGGTCGAAATCTGGGACAGAACACTGGATGGCTTTCCATGACAATGGAAAACTGCAGCGTATCTCAGGTGGTGCTGGCCACTGATGATGGCGGCGCGGCATTTTATCGACAGGCGGTGGAGGCTGCCAAAAGCGAGACGGGGATTTCATTTCTGGAGCAGATATTGCCTTATCTGAGCAAGACAGAAGAGCTGATCGTGAAAGGGGAGACCATTCTGGGAACTGGCTCTTCGATGGATGAGGCGATTGAGAATGCAAATGGTCAGGTCATTGAAGTGCAGCCGGAGGTGTGGGGGTATGATGATGAGGGAAATTATGTGCTTCAGCAGGACGCGGAGTATGAGACGGTGGATATTGCCAGTCCGGTGAGGAATATTCTGGAAACCAGTGAGGAATTTATTTTGTCGCAGGTAATGTCAGGCGGCAGCGTATCAACGCTGGGAATGGATGGGTCAAAGACAGTTTCCAACAGACCTCTCGCGGTTGGAAAGGGGAAGGGAAACTGGGAGGAAAGCATTGCAGATAAATTATTTTTTCTCTATTATGTTCACTCATATATGGGGAATTATTGTGAGCCGGCGGAGGGGGAAACCTTGCAATATTCTATGGAGTATATTCTGTCAGGAAAGGATACTGACAGGAAGAATCTGGCATCTGTCGTTTCCCGTATTTTCCTGCTTCGTCTGGCGGATAATTATGCCCTGATTCAACAGAATGGAGAGCGCGTGGCAACGGCGGATGCAACCGCGGCTGCGGCTGCCGTTCTGGTCCCGTATCTGCAGCCTGTGGTAAAGCAGGCGCTGCTTTTGTACTGGAGCTATCAGGACAGCTTGGAAGATATACAGCTGCTTCTGGCGGGGGAAAAGGTAGTGCTGCTTAAGAGCCTTGGTCTGAACAATCTGGCGCTTGACTATGAGCAATATCTGATGATTCTGATGCTTCTGACAGGAGAGGAAAAGCTTTCCCTGCGAACGATGGATGTGGTTGAGCTTGCAGTAAAGCAGACGGAGGGAAACGGGGATTTTCGGTTTGACGCCTGTCTTGCCAGTTGTGTGATTCGGGGAAGCTTTATGGACGCAGGCGGCCGGCTTTATCAGACCGATATTACATTAAGCTATTATTAGCTGCACCTGCACCCGGATGGCCTCAACAGTATTCCCGGAGGAGAAAAGGAACAGAAAATATGAAAATGAAAAAAAACAAACTCTCCAGGTGCAAAGCAGTGGGTAAGACAGCTTACGGTCTTCCAGGCTTACAATTCCATTCCGTTCTTTCTCCAAAGAGAATACTGTTGAGGCTGTCCGGGCACAGGGCGGGCAGTATCAGTGTGGAAGCGGCGCTTATACTGCCGATTTTTATGATCTGCATTTTGGAGCTCTTTTCAGTATTAAATTATCTCAGAGTCTATGGAAGTATGCTCTCTGAACTAAAAACCATGGGGGACCCGCTGACGGTATACGGCTATGGGCTGGATATTGTCCGGGAGGAGACTGACAATTCCGCGGACACGGGGATTCTGGAAATCGTGGCGCAGTCCCTGGTGTTTTCGGAAGGGTATCTGAGTACGGCGTTTCAGCTTCAATGGGAGGATACTATAGGGCGGGAAACCGTGATTGACGGGGCGGCAGGGGTCAGTTTCCTGGGCTCTGTTCTGGATACTGATGAAAAGGAGGTCTATATTCAGGCTCACTATCAGGTGCAGGCACTGCTGCCGTTCCATGTGCTGCAGTGTGAGATGTCCAATTATTATTACAGTAAGCTTTGGACGGGGTATGAAAAAGAAGCCTCCTCAGAGGAGATGGTATATATTACTGCGGGCAGTGAGGTGTATCATCTGACGGACAACTGCTCTTATCTGAGACTGTCGATAAAGACCATTACTGCGGCCCAGCTTGACAGCGCCAGGAACAGTTCCGGGGCATGTTATCGCAGCTGCAGTCTGTGCGGCAGCGGTGGAACAGCCGCGGGCGTCTATTATATTACGACAGAGGGAGAATGCTATCATACATCCTCAATCTGTTCCGGCCTGAAGCGGACTGTATATCAGGTGCCTTTGTCCCAGGTCGGAGATAAACGTCCCTGCTCCCGCTGTGGAAAGGAGACATAAATGCTTTCAATGGCAGTGATCCTGTTTCTTGGAATATTAAGTGTGTATGATATCAGGGAGAAGAAACTGCCGCTCTGGCTGCTGCTTGCGGGGGGCACTTTGCTGGGCGGTGTGAGTCTGCTGGAAAAGGAGCCTGCGGCGGTGCTTGCCGGCTGCGTCCCGGGAGCGGTCCTGCTGCTGACTGCCGCAGCGCTGCCCCAGTCATTGGGAACCGGAGATGGGTTGATTACACTGGCTGTCGGGGCAGCCTGGGGGGTTACCACATGCTGCCGATGGCTGTTTTTGGGTTTTGCTTTTGCGGCGGTGGTCAGTCTGTGGAAATTACTTGTGAGAAAAGAAAAAGGAAAAGAGCAGATTGCGCTGGTCCCCTTTCTGTTTTTGGCGGCGATTGGAGAATGTATAATATGAGAAGAAGGGTCGGAGGTTACCTGACAATAGAATTAACCCTGCTGCTGCCAATGATAATCATGGTATTTTTGTTATTGACAGAGGCAGGACTGTACTTTTATAATCGCTGTCTGCTGCGGGAAAACGCACAGATCCTAGCGCTTCAGCTTGCTGAGGAAGCCGAAACATTGACGGAGGAAGGACTGGCAGATCATATCAGCGGGCTGGCGCAGAATAAATATCTGTTGTTGCGGGAATTACAGACAAGCTATAGGAAAGAGGGCGGTGAGATCTGGATAACTGTCAGCGGAAACATGTATAATTTCTGTTCCGTCGCCGGGATTGGAGATGCCTGTCTGACGTTGACTGAGGAAGCAGTCTGTCAGACCATGGACAAAACGGCGATTCTTGGGACGATCAGAGCTGTGAAGCGCAAAATTGACGCAAATAGGAAAGGAGAGGATTCATGACATCGTCGTTGCCGGAGTTTATCAGAGGAAATCAGAGAAGTTATCTGAGAGTCGCCTGTGACATGCAGTCGTTGGAGCGGGGATATGAATATTCCATGTATACCCGGAATGACATTCAGTTTCTGCTGCCGGGCACATTCAGAAACATGGATGGAGAGGAATACTTATATTTTGACATATCCTCGCGACAGTCGCTGGATGTTCTTTTGCAGGTAAAAAAGATGAACCGTCAGATGGCGCAAAAGCTGTTTTCAGATATTCTGAAGCTGTGCAGTGAGATGGATAAATATTTACTGAACCTTCAAAAAGTGTCTTTTCGGTCGAGACATATTATGTACAGCCAGGAAAAAGGAAATTTTCGCTTCCTGTACAATTTTTCCGGACAGGGGGATCAGTGGCAGCAGGATCTGGTGCAGTTAGCGGAGACGCTGGTGGAACGCCTGGATTATGATGATAATGAACTGGTAGAAGCAGTCTATCATTTCTATGAGTTTCTGATGGACAATCAGGAGACCATCCATTTGAAGGAAACTGCACAGGCCGTGCTTGACGCGATTACCGAACCTGAGGCCGGCGGAAATGATACGGATATGGGGACAGAGCCGCCGCGGGAAAATGAGTCATTGATGAAAAGTGGGCAGAAACCGGAAAACACAAGGAGTGCTGACCCAAGAGAAAAGTCCAGAAAGCAGGGGAAAGAAAAAACATTCAAACAGGGAGAGTCGGCGGTTTGTGAAAAATATAAAAAAGGCCTGCTGACCGAAGCCCTTCTGCTTCTGGGAGCGGATGTCTGTTCTGTATTTATCGTAACTTCGGATCAGATTGCGGTACGAATTTTTCAGATTGCGGCTGCGGTCATTTGTCTGCTTATGATTGTCAGGCAGCTGTGGTACCGAAAAAAAGAAAAAGAAGCAAAAAAAGCCAGTCAGAAAGAAAAAGAGAAGGAAACCGCACAGGAGTACAGAGAGGAATTTCAGACGTTGCTGCAGACTGGGGAGCAGATGTCAGATGGAACGCAGATTATTGCCATGGAGCAGGTGTTTCCAAAGCTGTACTCTGTCTACGGCAGAGAACCGGAATATATAGAGATCGTGGGAAATCAGCTGGTGGGGGCGCAGGCGGATCTTGTTCAGGTGTGCCTGAATTCTCCGGGAGTGAGCAGGATTCACGCATCGGTCAGGCGGGATCAGCAGGGGAATTCCATCCTGGAGGATCTGAACTCTACCAATGGAACCTGGGTCAATGAGAGCAGGCTTTCACCGCGGGTCCCCTATGTGCTGAACAGAGGCGATAAGGTGAGCTTTGCTGGCTGTGATTACATATTCCGGTAACTTTGGTTTTACATTTAAGGGGGATTGTGCTAGAATGCTGGACAAAGGCAGGTACGGATATGTTGAAAATTTCACTCCCGGAGGATGTAAAGTTCATAATGAAAGTGATCGCACAGGCAGGTTTTGAGGCTTATGCGGTAGGAGGCTGTGTCCGGGATTCTATTTTGGGCCGGGAACCGGAGGACTGGGATATTGCTACTTCAGCAGCGCCTTATCAGGTTAAGGCGCTGTTTCATCGTACGATTGACACGGGCATCAGGCACGGAACGGTAACGGTTATGCTGCACCGGACAGGATATGAGGTGACGACTTATCGTATCGACGGAGAATATCTGGACGGACGTCATCCGGAGAGTGTGCGTTTTGTGTCCAGCCTGGAGGAGGATTTAAGGCGCAGGGACTTTACCATCAATGCCATGGCATATAATGACAGCCGCGGACTGGTGGATTTGTTTGGGGGCCGGCGGGATCTGGAACAGGGACTTGTCCGTTGTGTGGGGAACGCAAAAGACAGATTTGAAGAGGACGCGCTGCGTATTCTCAGGGCCGTCAGGTTTTCAGCGCAGCTGGGGTATCAGATTCATCCTTTTACCAGGGACGCCATGAGAAGTCTCGCCCCCAATTTAAAAAAGGTCAGTATGGAGCGGATACAGATGGAGTTTATGAAGCTTCTTCTCTCTCCGCATCCGGAATATCTTGAGCAAATGTATGAGCTGGGACTGACAGCACAGTTTTTGCCGGAATTTGATGTTATGATGGAGACAGAGCAGAATAACCCGCATCACTGTTATACAGTAGGGGTCCATACTGTCCGGGTGGTGCAGGCTGTTCCCGGGGATCGGGTGCTTCGTCTGGCGGCGCTGTTTCATGACATAGGAAAGCCGGCCTGCAGATGGGCTGGAGAAGATCACGTGGATCATTTCGCGGGACATGCGCAGGTGGGAAGCGACATGACAGAACAGATCATGCGCCGGATGAAGTTTGATAATGACACAATCCGGCAGGTCTGCTGTCTGGTCCTGTATCACGATATGGGAAATGACGTGAGTATTACGCCGGAGTTTGTCAGATTTCTGATGCGCGATGTGGGTGTTGAACTCTATCCGAAGCTGATGGTACTTAAAGACGCTGACGTGGCGGCTCAAAGTGACTATCAGGCGGAGGAAAAACGGGAGAACCACCGGCGGCTGAGACAATATTATGAGGAGGCATTGGAGAGGGGCTACTGCATTAACCTGAAGGGGCTGGCGGTAAAGGGACGCGATTTGATCGATGCGGGAATGCAGCCAGGTACGCAGCTTGGGGAGGCATTGGAAAAGCTGCTGGACGAGGTTTTAAGCCATCCGGAATGGAATGAGAAAAGGACTCTGCTCGGAAAGCTGAAAGAGTGGGGTTATTTATAGAGAAAAAACGGGATGTGAATATTTTGCTTCTAAATTCTTTTCCCCGCTCATAGACTTAGATAAAGCTGTGACGGGAGGGGAATGGAATGGCAGAGCAGGCCGCAAACATTCTGAATCAGTATGAACTGACGGTGAATGATGTC
>JAJQGR010000093.1 GCA_021200345.1 Lachnospiraceae bacterium
TAGGTGCGCGGACTAGATTATGTCGGTGGACATGTCCATGCAGGCCATCCGGGACTTTATAAACGGTGCGGCAGGAACATGGAACCAAGACTTTTCGGAGTAAAATGACGCGAAAAGGAAGACATTCCTGGCCTGGAAATTGTGTTTACAGAGCGCTATAAAAAGATTATAATTTATGAAAACACCGAATCCGGACACGCTGGAAAAAAGGCCGGAATATACGGGATTTTATAAATCGAAGGGAATAAGAGGGGAAGCACCATGTATTTTTTTTCGTATGAAACGGATCTGCCCGAGGGTGTGGGCTTTTCACACTTTGGTCCGGTTCATTTGCTCTGGCTTACTGCCATTGTACTGTGTATTGTATTGCTTTCCATATTTTATGTGAAAAAAAGCAAAAAGAGACAATGCATGCTAAATAAGGCGCTGGCCTGGACCATGTGCGGCATCCTGGCGGCGGAGCATGTGGTGCTGCTGGTTACAGGACATCAGACCATTTACCAGATCCCACTGCATCTATGTACCATGATGCCGGTAATCTGCCTTATTTTTTCTTATACCCGCTGGGACTGGGCGGGACAAACGATATACAGCCTTGGAATAGTGGGAGCAATGTTAGCGCTGCTGTTTCCGGACTGGAATATGTACCCGCAGTGGAATTATATGAACCTGACAGGCTTTTTTATACATACAGGTCTGATTCTCTTTGGAGTGTGGCAGCTGGCAGGCAAAACAGTGATTCCTCAGATGAAAGCCATGTGGAAGCCGGTGGTGTTTCTGGCGGCGGTGGTGCCTCCGATCTATCTGATTGATCGATGGCTTGGAACGAACTATTTATTCCTGATGGAAGGCTCTTTGGGGTCGCCGCTGCAGGTTCTGTATGAACGACTGGGAAACATGTATATTCCGGTTTACGCGGCGTTAGTCCTTGCTGTCATTACAATAGAATATCTTCCGTGGCTGAGAAAAAAACGGCACGCTGTGTCAGAGGAAAGCAGGTTATAATTTTTTAATAGTTCATACAGGGCGGAAGCTATGGCGCAAAGCGGGAAAAAGAGGTACACTGTAGAGAACGTAAGAAGATATTCCAATATAAAAGGAGCATACCATGAGCAAAAAAAAGAAAAAACAGAAAATGCTGACGGATAAAGGCTTTCAACTCTTTTACGGTAATTTAAGCACCCGCAGGCAGCTGATCAGAAATATCTGGGTAACTGCGGTGGGGCTGGTGATCTTTGTGGCAGCGTGGATGCAGGGCATCATGAATGAAAATATACTTTTATTGCTGCTTGTTGTATTCACAGGCTCACAGGCTTATCAGATTGGGCGTAACTGGCTTGCCTGGAAAGAGGAAAAGAAGAAGCTGGACAAGCAGCGCCGTGAGCAGGAAAAGCAAAAGAAACCATAGTATTTTCCTATAGCTTTTTTTCATAAACGGTGCTAAACTGTTCTGCGTAACAAGAATACATCAACATGAGAGGCTGTGTGTGACGGCCCGGAAAGAAAAAGAGACTTTATGGGAAGAATTATCGCGATTGCCAATCAGAAGGGCGGGGTTGGCAAGACCACCACAGCTATCAATCTGGCGGCATGCTTAACAATCAAAGAAGAAAAAGTCCTGCTGATTGATTTGGATCCTCAGGGCAATACCACCAGCGGATATGGCATTGACAAGTATGAGGCAGAGAATACTGCGTACGAACTGATTCTTGGAGAATGCTCCATTAGTGACTGTATTATCAAAAATGTATTTGAGACCATGGATATGATCCCGGCCAATGTCAATCTTGCCGCGTCAGAGATTGAGATGATCGGAGTGGATCGGAAAGAATTCATTCTTCGTGATGAGATAGATTTTATCAAAGAGAAATATGATTACATTATTATCGACTGTCCGCCGTCTTTGAGCATGCTGACGGTGAATGCCATGACTGCAGCTGACAGTGTGATTGTTCCTATTCAGTGCGAGTATTATGCGCTGGAGGGTCTTTCTCAGCTGCTTCACACCATTCATCTGGTGACAGAGCGGCTGAATCCGGATCTAAAAATAGAAGGAATCGTTTTTACCATGTACGACAGCAGAACAAATCTGTCCGTACAGGTAGTGGAAAATGTACGAAAAAATGTGGACAGTAATGTTTACGACAGTATTATTCCAAGGAATATTCGCCTGGCGGAAGCACCGTCCTATGGAATGCCCATCATCAAATATGATCCAAAGAGTGCCGGCGCGGAAGCGTATATGAGGCTGGCTGAGGAAGTGATCAACAAAAAGTAGGAGAAACCCATGGCAGCAAGGAGAAGCGGACTGGGAAAGGGACTGGATACCCTGATCCCCGCACAGAGTGTAAAACCCGTCGATCAGACGACATCACAAAAACAGAAAGAAGAAGCAGCACCGGTCAATGTCAAAATTACAAAAGTAGAGCCCAATCGAAGCCAGCCAAGGAAAAATTTTGACGAGGCTGCCCTGCAGGAGCTGGCCGACAGCATCAAACAGTTTGGGGTCATTACTCCGATTATCGTGCAGGACAGGCAGACTCATTACGAAATTGTAGCCGGGGAACGCCGCTGGAGAGCCGCCAGAATGGCGGGACTGAAGGAAATCCCCGTGATTGTGAGACAGTACACAGAGACTGAGCTTGCGGAAATTGCTTTGATTGAGAATATTCAGCGGGAGGATCTAAATCCGGTGGAGGAGGCTTTGGCCTATCAACGTCTGATAGAAGAGTTTCATTTAAAGCAGGAAGAGCTGGCGGAGGTGGTCTCTAAAAGCAGGACAGCGATTACCAACTCTCTGAGACTGCTGAAATTGCCGGAGACGATTCTCAAGATGCTGTCGGAGGATCAGCTCTCCATGGGACAGGCCCGTGCCCTTCTTGGGGTGAATGATGAGCAAAAGCAGTTGGAGCTTGCGCAGAAAATTGTGAAAGACGGGATGTCCGTCAGAGAGGTGGAAAAGGCGGTTAAGAACCTGAATAAGGAACCGAAGCCACCTGTCTCCAAAGAAAAAGACGAACAGCTGCAGCTGGTTTACCAAAATTATGAAAAAAGCCTGACGCAGATCCTTGGAACCCGTGTTTCCATATTGGATAAGGGAAAAGGCAAGGGAAAAATGGAGATTGAATTTTACTCTGCTGAGGACTTTGAAAGGATATTGGAGAAAATAACGAGGGGATAAGCATGAATACGAATTTACTGGACAATCTGGGATTGGCCGGCTTTGATCTTTCCTATGTGCTTCTGGTGCTGCTTGTTTTGCTGATCATCGCTATTGCGATCGCGGCAGCTGCCCTGATGAAATACAGGAAGCTTGAACAAAAATATATCACATTTATGGGAGGCCGGGGCGCGTCATCTCTGGAGGAACAGCTTCTGGAGATTCTTCAGATGGAGAAGGATAATAAAAACCTGATTGAGGATAATAGAATCGATATTCAGATTTTAAACAAAAAAATGGTGAATACCTATCAGAAGCTGGGCATTCTGAAATATGACGCGTTTAAGGAAATGGGAGGGCGTCTCAGCTTTGCTCTGGCCATGCTGAATGAAAAAAATGACGGATTTGTCATTAATACTGTTCATCATCCGGAATCCTCCTACAGCTATGTAAAATCCATCCGGGACGGAAAATGCAACATTGAATTGAGCGAGGAAGAAACAAAAGCACTGCAAAAAGCGCTGGGAAAGGTTGACAAGTAAATTCCGATCATCTAGAATAGGGTGATGCTTAAGACAGTCGGAGTAGAAATAAAAAGAGGGGCAAATCATGATTGATATTAAACTTTTGAGAGAAAATCCGGAGCTGGTAAAGGAAAATATAAAAAAGAAATTCCAGGATGAAAAGCTCCCCCTGGTGGATGAAGTGATTAAACTGGACGAGGCAAGGAGAAACGCCCAGAAAGAAGCGGACGCTATCCGGGCGGCGAAGAATAAAAACGCCAAAGAGATAGGACGCCTGATGGGACAGGGCAAAAAGGAGGAGGCCGAAGCCAAAAAAGCGGAGGTGGCGGCGAATGCGGAGAGATTGACCGAACTGGAAGCCTCCGAGAAAGAGCTTCAGGAAAAGATCACAAAGATTATGATGGTCATTCCGAATATTATTGATCCCTCCGTTCCCATTGGCAAAGACGATTCTGAAAATGTGGAAATTACCCGCTATGGGGAGCCGGTGGTACCGGATTTTGAGATTCCCTATCATGCGGATCTGATGAGAAGGTTCAATGGCGTGGATTTTGACGCTGCCGGCAGAGTGGCGGGAAATGGCTTTTATTATCTGATTGTCGATATTGACAGACTGCATTCCGCGGTGCTGACCTATGCCAGAGATTTCATGATTAACAGGGGCTTTACCTACTGTGTGCCGCCCTTTATGATCAGGAGCAACGTTGTCAACGGCGTTATGTCCTTCGCGGAGATGGATGCCATGATGTACAAGATCGAGGGCGAGGATCTGTACCTGATCGGTACCTCTGAACATTCCATGATTGGCAAGTATATTGATACTGTGGTGGAGGAAAAGACCCTGCCTCATACCCTGACCTCTTATTCCCCCTGCTTCCGTAAGGAAAAGGGCTCCCATGGTCTGGAGGAGAGAGGCGTTTATCGAATTCACCAGTTTGAAAAGCAGGAGATGATCGTGGTCTGCAAACCGGAAGAGTCCCCGGTATGGTTTGATAAGCTGTGGCAGAATACTGTGGATTTATTCCGTTCCATGGACATTCCGGTAAGAACCCTGGAGTGCTGCTCCGGTGATCTGGCGGATCTGAAAGTGAAGTCCATCGATGTGGAAGCCTGGTCCCCCAGACAGAAAAAATATTTTGAGGTGGGAAGCTGCTCCAACTTAGGCGACGCTCAGGCGAGAAGATTAAAGATCCGCGTCAACGGGGAAAAGGGCAAGTATTTTGCGCATACGTTAAATAATACTGTGGTGGCTTCTCCCCGTATGCTGATTGCTCTTCTGGAGAACAATCTGCAGGCTGACGGAAGTGTCAGAATTCCAGAGGTGCTGCGTCCCTATATGGGCGGTCTGGAGGCACTGACAGAGAAATAATGCCGATGTCAGGCATGATAGAATGAGAAACTTGTATTGTAGTATCCATTTCTGACACAGGTTGAGGAGGTGATGACTGCCATGCACAAATACATGCGCGCCATAGGCTTCAGCAAGGTGACGGACCATGAGGGTTTAAAAGAAATCCTTACGGAAGCCGTGAAAGAGCACAACAGCTGCGTAGCCTCCAACGTGGAGGAAAATGTTCATCTTGTAAATTTAAGCAAAAACGTGTCGCCCTCTCTTGGTATTTCAGTGTGCGGCGATTACCGCTCCGACTGGCAGTTTGCCTGCGACTATTATTATCCGTATTTGCAGAGCTACATTAAGTCTGTGGATGAGGAAGTTCGGGTGGAACGCCATGCCAGTCAGAATTCCTACGCCGGAATGTGCGAGGAAGTTAACTTTGGCATTCTTCTGATTTTTTATCTGCAAAATCAGACAGCGTATTTTCAGGCGAAGGAATTAAACGATCTGCAAAAGTACTATATCAGTTTGACAGGACTTTCGGTTGGTGGTAAAATACTTCTGCCCATTGAGAAAAACGTAGTGCAGCGCAACAGTGAGCGGGTGATGGCTCATAAAAGGACAAAGCTCCTGCGGGAAGCCCGTGACGGCAATGAAGACGCCATTGAAACGCTGACCATGGAAGACATGAATACATTCAACGCCATCTGTCAGCACATCCAGCATGAGGATCTGTACAGCATCGTCGATACCAGTTTCATTCCAAGCGGAGTGGAGAGCGATCACTACACCATTCTTGGCGAGATCATTGACTGCCGCAAGGAGCGCAATATTTACACCAGTGAGGAAATAAATGTTTTGACTTTAAAGTCAAATGATATTACAATAGAAGTCGCCATTAACTCTCTGGATTTACAGGGGGAACCCGCTGTCGGCCGCCGCTTTAAGGGGGAGGTCTGGCTGCAGGGAACCGTCCATGTGGTTCATTAAGAGGATAATTTTAATAAGTCTCCGTAGCTCAGCAGGATAGAGCGTTCGCCTCCTAAGTGGCAGTACGAACTATCACCTAGCGAAAAAGGTTCTGAGTAGACTGGTTCAAAAACAATTAGATATGTCTCCGTAGCTCAGCAGGATAGAGCGTTCGCCTCCTAAGCGAAAGGCCGGGTGTTCGAATCACCTCGGGGACGGCCCGGAAAGGTTGAAAACTCAAGGTTTTCAGCCTTTTCTTCTTTCACGGAACAGAATGTTTTCAGTTCATTATTTTTCAAATCCACAACAGTTTTCATACCTTATCAGATTTGGACTCGTGTTAAAAAAACGCAAATTAGCCAGCTAATCATTAGCAAGAATTTTGCCGTTTTTGCTAATCAAAAGGGCATTCCTGCTAATCAGTGGGAAAATCCTGCAAAAATCCTTGCTAATCGAAAAAGTTGAGTGTTCCTTGTCCGAAAGTGTTATAAATAGTAAAATCTATGAGCATCAAGTCCATATACAGCTATCAGTAAAGCTTTCTGATTTCTAATCATTAGCGCCTGCATTCGGTTATCTGACTGATTGTCAGGCACTTCTTGCATCAAAGTACATATCTATAATTTTCCAAATTAAATGTGATCTCTCTTACATAGTGCCGCGCGCTGAATTACAGTGGCGGGTCACAATAATCGGCATTGGCCGGGAAAGAGAGGAAAAAATGGAGTACAGAGAGTTTTTGAACAAGGTGAAGC